>JAKONH010000048.1 GCA_022702045.1 Spirosomataceae bacterium | reverse complement strand
GGTAGTAATGTTTGCTCATTAGATTAGGCAACTCTCCAACGAGCGGATAAGGGACTTGTCTGCTTTCAGTAACCAATAGATATACTCGCTCCCAAGGCGAAAATTCTCAAAATACGCTAATTTGTTAAGATAGCCTTTCAGGGCCACCTACTTCCGATTCTTCGTAATTAAAGCCAAGGCAAAGTTCATTTCTACATCGTTACCGCTTAGAAATTCATTGATGCTTGGCTCAACCCAGTAATCAGGTATCGTTCCGTGGCCCAAACTAGCAGGACTTGTTACCGCCATCACATATTTGCGCATGGGTATCAACAGTTTGACTTTCGTGTTGGGCAGAATCATTTCCATCATATCGCCCCCGTTAATCGAGGTGTACCCGCCCCCGGTTTCTTCCCCAATAAACGTAGCTCGTTTAGTAGAATGAGCAACCGCGCAAAACTCCGCCGTTGTCGAAAAGCAGTTCCGACCAATTAATATATAAACGGGTCCGTTAAAGCGGTTGGGCTGAGGCTGCTGTAGTTTCAGATTATCGTGTGCCGTCCACCGATACTGTCCAGAGGGCGTTTTAACAATGTCTTTCACGTAGTCTTTATACTCGGTCTGCTTCCAATCGGTATATTGAATAAAGGGTAAATCTTGGTTGGTTGTAACAACCGCTTCTTTATAGTAATTGAAAGGCTTCTCCGCCAAATAAGCATATAGCCAAGCTCCCCAGGTGCCGTACCCCCCTGGATTTTTCCGTAAGTCAATGACCAGGTTTCGCACCTGCTTTTGCCGGATGAGCGTGAAACAGGAATCTAAAAACTGTTTGTAAACGGCTTCTTTCGATTTATCATTATCTAGAGTAATATAAAACTGATCGATCGTCAGTATAGCTGTTTCGGCGTTAGGCAAGCTTATGAAAAACGGACGATCTGGTTTGGGGGACCCAGGGGATAAGCCACCGATTGGTTGGTCAACTCGCTTAGTCGTAGCTGGTAGGGTCACTACTCTGTCGGGCTTATTGCCGCTCCTGATGAGCAGTTTAAATGTATCGGGTTGGGCGATATGCAGGCCGTAATACTGATCAAACTTTTTATCTAAGGTCATATACCGATGAGCCGAATTGATGCCATCAGTGCTGATGTGCTTAAATAGCTGGGCGGTAATGGCGGTCATTGGTTGACCATTGATGCTCAACACCTCGCTACCCAACAAACTCGGATTGTTGTCCTGGCTGGCAACAATGTAGGCCTTCCCGCTTAGATACTTTACTTTGACAGGTATATAGCGGTTGATATACCCACGATCCGATGTGGGTAGGCCAACGGCGGTGTGACCACAGCCTAATTGGGAAATGATTGGGGACAACAAGTTGAAAAATTCGAAAGCGGTTAACGTATGGTCAAGTAACCTACTCGTGCTGTCCCACAAGTGGTCAAGCTTCTCTTTAGCGACCACGTCGTACAGGGCGGGATGCATCGTCTCAAAGAGCTGCCGGGTCAAGCCAAAGTCTTGCTGTAACTGTTGGGGGGTAAACGAGTTTCCAGGAGCAGTTTTTGGCGTTTGTGCATGCGTGAGAAGTAGGGTCAATAGAAAGACTAAACCGGTAAGTGCTGATTTCATCGGTAAAGGCAAGCGCATGGGATACATAGTTTAACGAGCCATTAGTTGCTCAAAACCTCGTTGAGCTTCTGGTCCAATTGGCTGTCGTTGCCACCACTATAACGACCAACAATGATCCCTTTCGGGTCAATCAGGATCTTGGTTGGAAATGAATCGACAGCATACTTTCGGGCGATGCTCTGCTCGATGCCAATCACCTTACCCCCCTTTACCTCCGTATCCAGAATGTGTTGCCAAAGCCCAATGCCATCCTTCTCGATGGCTGTTCGCCAAGCGGCGGGTCTATCCTGGCAGGCAATGCTGATAAACGCGATACCTTTCTGGCGATACCCCTCATACAACTTGACTATATGCGGATTGCCCGCCCGGCAGGGAACGCACCAGCTTCCCCAAAAGTCCAACAGAACGTACCGCCCCTTGTAGTCGGCTAGCCCAATGGGCTTACCCGTTAGATCAAGGGCTGAAAAATCAGCCGCCCTTGTACCAACCGCCGTGTTGGCCTGGTCGATCATGGCGATCTTCTGGGCAATGCGCTGGCCACTGAATCCCTGTTGAATGGTGGGACTCAACCGAGCATAGAGGTGGCGAAGGGAATCAACCGGCCAACTGGTTTTGAACAGGTCCAGTTCATAAGCGCTGACCCAGGAATTGGGGTTATTCTGGATAAAGCGATAGCTGACCGACCGGCTCGCCATGGCGTTGGTTAGGATAGCTTGATTGATCGAATCCTGCTGGCTTTGTCGGCTAGCCCCACCGCTGGTACTAGGCTTTGGTTGCGCCAGTTGGGTTAAACGCTCTCGAAGCAGCAAGTAGCGCTTCAGGTAAGGCGCGTGCTGGGCGGTTAGCTGACCAAATTCATCGTGGGTTTTAGACCCCTTGAGGGTAATGGCTCGAAATTGATCGTGAACGGCCCTTACCTGCATGGTGGTAGGCTCCAGAAAAATCGTAGCGGTATTCAGATTTTCGTCATCGGGGATGAACGTTCGGTTTGTTTTGATCAGCGCCCTGGTAGGTTGCTTGATCTGGCCCGTAAACGTAAAGGTGCCCTGTTTGACTTGAGCACTGTCGAACTTTTCCCACCGGTCCTGTCCACATATTTCAGATAGATCCACTT
>JAKONH010000037.1 GCA_022702045.1 Spirosomataceae bacterium | reverse complement strand
GGCTGGGGCTGGGCTACCGTCAGACTCGGCGGACCGACCGGCGCTACCGCCGTGAAGCTGCTCACTGCCGGGGTCGAACAGCCGCCCGCGGTACAAGCTACCGCCGTGATGCTGGTCGGACCAGCTGGCACCGTCACGTTACACGAGTAGGCGCCTGATGCGCTGGCCATGGTCGTGCATAGAATCACGTTGCCCGGCCCGGTGATGGTCACCTGACTTCCTGGCGTGGCCGTGCCCGATACGGTGGGCGTGGTGGTAGCCGTGCCGTTATTAGCCGGCGTGGTAATGCCCACCGTCGGCATACCTAAGATGTTTATTGATGTCGTATATGTATTGTTGGCTGCGTTATCTGTAGGAGCCCCGGTCACGGTTCCGCTAATAGGCAATTGAACCGTTGCCGGTTGACTGTTGGTACCGGTAATGGCGATATAAATCGGAGGCAGCGAACTATTGACGCCTACCGGTTGTGTTGTCGTGCAGCTAACCAGCGTACCACCTGTCTGACTCGAGGACCCGCAACTCCAACCCGTTCCGGTAGCACCCACGTATGTAAGCCCCACTGGCAACAGCGTCTGAGTTGTGGTTGTACCGACATATGAACTGGTGCCGACGTTTCCAACTGTAAGCGTCATAGTTCCTGGCATTGCAGGAGCAAGTGAGACAGGCCCAACGATAGATGCATTTAAATCAGCGACACCGGACACCGGAGCTGGCTGAATAGATACGTTCTGACTGAATGCATTATTATTTACATTGGTCTCACCTCCGCCACTTACCGTACCCGCGATAGTGAGTGTCTGCGTTGTTGTGAGAGACGTTACTAACGACAAATTGATACTGCTAGTAGCAGAAGCCGATAAGACAGCACTTGTGGTACAACTGACGGGTGTTGCTCCCCCCGATGGTGTACCAACACTGCAGCCCCAACCCGCTCCCGACGAACCGGTGTACGATAGCCCATCAGGTATAGCTGTGGTTACAGTAATAACGCCCGACGTACTACCTGTGCCAGCGTTAGCCACCTGGATCGTGTAGGTACCTGGGGCCCCGGCCGTTAATGTCAACGGCCCCGTTATGGTAGCTATCAAATCTGAAACTGTTGAATTACAGTTAGCGGCTGTACCATAGTTACCCGTATATGCATTACCGGGACCGCGCCCCAACACAGTCATCTGGTTTCCCGGATTTGTGTTTTGGGAATTGGGCGTCTTAAATACATCTGTCGAGTTTTCGAATAGTGTAACTGCGCCCAAACAGCTTCCTGTATTTTTGAAGGAAAACAATTCGATTTCCTGATTGGCTACGATATCAAACAAAACGGGGCTGGCGCTGCCACTGAACCCAAATGATATATAATCAATACCGGGATTTTCTGTCGGCGCGTTAACACGGGCATTCTGACTCCAGTTCATAGTCTGACTACCAATCACCTTACCTTGTAAGTTGGTGACAGTAAATGCCGAACTACCAGTACCATGCGGTGCCAGCAGTGTAACCTGAGCAGTGCTGATACGACTAAAATTTCCCGTATATGAGCTGGTCGACGTCATGTATACCCGATACGTCTGTTTATCGGCGTCCAGACCAATGCGATATTTAATTTGAGCGAGTGCAGACCTGCTACTCATTGAGATGAGCAGCAGCGCCCACAAAAGCATAAAGAGTTTCTTCATGGTACCCCGTAGTTATCGTAGAATATATGCCTTAGCTCTCTAAGTTTTTAGTTACCGAGCCACCAGCATCTTCTGACCAGATCCTAATCGAATCCCATCGCGCTCCAGGTAGATAAGGTAGTGACCTGCAGGGAGTTGCTCGACGCTGATTTCTTTGGTATTAGAGCCACTTCGCATATAAGCCGATTCCTGACTCACTACTTTACCAGTATTTGCATCAGCTACTAGTAACGTAATCTGTCCATCAAAGCCATCGAGATAGTTGACCCAGGTTACCGTAGTACGATCCCTGGCAGGATTTGGATAGACTTGTCTCAAGCCGACTTTCTGACTACTTGGCGCATCATCTGCCAGATTACCTACATATGCGTTTTTCTGTCCATACCCTAGTACACTGATATGGTTTTGTACGTTAAATCGATTGGCTTTGGCTTTAACTAGGGAATCAGCTTTGTTATCGATTAATTGAATAGACGAAATCGGTTGACCAGCATTACGAAACGAAAACAAGGGTACCTCCTGGCCCTGATGGTACGTAAGCCCCCGAGTAGCCATAGACTGCAGCGCAACAGATAAGTAATCATAGTCGCGCGCGCCATCTGGGCTCTTTATCAGCGATCCCTTATCCCAGACTACATCTGGTTGGAGCGACGTTATACTGCCAAGCTCAAAACCTTCAGTTGCTTTGATTTTCATACTGACCTGCATTGTGCCTGTAATTGCCACTCGGTCAGCAACGGTCTGCTGAGGAACCATACTGACAACGTATGTTTCATTGTCAGTACGCGTCAACTTAAATTTTACTTGTGCCTGTGCAGTCAAACATGCATTGGCTAACACGAGCCCAAACACGAGTTTTTTGAGCAATGAGTTTTTCATATTGAAACAGTTTACTTGTGTTAATCAAGGATGCTGGTTGGCTACCAGTCGGTAGCCAACCAGTACAGAACACTTAGGGCAATTGCTGTTGAATAATGTAGTTAGCCAATAGACTCGTGTTTTCCGGATGAGACAGAATGTTGAAGAAGATGCTATCGACTTCATTAGCTGGTCCCTGGAAAATCGTTGTACCATCCATATTCACGTCCGTCACATTGTACCCTGTAGTGATGTAGTTGGCGATGTATCCAGTGTTGCCAGCATCTGTCATGACCCGATAGAAGATTGGATCAACATCAGTATTTGGTCCTTGGAAAATCACTTGTGCATCACCATCAGTATTACCTGCCCACATCAGGGCATTATTACCTTGAACGTATTCCGGGTAATTGCCATAGCCAGGCTTTTTGTAGACATTAGTGATGTTCGTCATGTCCACCGTGGTAGGCGCACTGGTCAGTTGAATGGCTTGAGCCGACATCACACCTAAGTGGTTACGATGACGCACCGTAACGTAGTAAGAGCCATTTGTCAGGTATGCAAACTGAATTGGCGATACTCCATCCACCGAGCTGACAATATCACCATCGCGCTGAATCAGCGCCGGCTTGGTCGCTACTATTGTTTGCGGATTACCAGCGCTACGCAGTTCTACCATGACCCAATCCACAATGGCGTTGGTTCCGGTCATCGACAGTACACCAGCCGTTGTTGTCTCCGATCCACTATTGATAAATGTGTACGTAGAGTTCCCTCCAGCGGCCGTACCATATGGCTGATTCAACGGAACGAGATTCAACTGACGGAGTTTGTCGTGCATCAGACCTGTAGATGGATCGTATGCCCCCTGTAACAGTGCCCTGACAGCTAGACTAACGCCACCGGGCAATACACTGCCCTGGTATAGCAGAGACGCTACGTTATTGCCCAGATTGGTCTCCCCTGCCGCCGGCGATACCGAAGCAACGAAACTCAGATTCGAAGTACCAACAGCAGCCGACAGCGGCACTACCGGCATAACCAGCGTGGTCGATGCACCCGGTGTCAGGCCACCTGACGTCGTACAGCCAACTGCAGTACCGCTCAGCGAACAACTCCAACCGTTGGTCGTGAACGTACCCGAGGTTGTCGAGAAGTTCGCCGGCATGGAGAAGGTCACCGAAAGAGGACCCGTTGCCGTAGCCAACGTACTAACGTTAGTCACCTGTACAAGCACGTTAGCCGTCTGACCGGCCGTCAGTGTGAACGACTGACTGGGGAAGCCAATCGCCAGATCTGCCCCCTGAACCGTACCTTGATAATTGATCGTACCAACGTTGTTGGCCAGTATGATTTCACCCGTTGCCTGCGCTACGTTGATGGCGAACGAAGGGTTCGACATTCCGGCCGCAGCTCCGGTTGGTAATACGGGAATTGTCAGGGCAGTCGATGCTCCTACCGCCAGCCCGCTTACATTCGTACATGAGACAATGTTGCCCGTAGTTGCACAACCCCAGCCAGCTGTTAAGAAAGTCGTTGACCCCGTCGAGAAACCAGTTGGCATGGTAAACTGCAGAGTCAGCGGTCCTGTCGCTGTTGTATTACCAATGTTCGCTACGTTGAACGCAATCTGAGAAGTCTGATTCGCAATCAGGGTGAACGACTGATTCGGAATCGTTACCGCCAAATCTGGCGTAGGTGCCGCCTGTACAGGCACTGTCGTTGTTATGCTGGCCGCGTTGTTGCTCAGATTAGTTTCACCCGTGGTCGGGTTTACATACAATCCGATTGTCATTGTCGCACCGGCCAAGCTGGCAGCAGGCGTTACTGGTACCGCGACCGTTACGCTTTGAGCAGCCCCAGGCTCTGACTGGCATTGACCAGCGTGACAACCATTGACCCATTCGACTGGGTCGACTGCGACAATATGCTCCAGCCCGCTGGCAATTGTGCCGTGTTGATGGCCATGCCCGCTGGCAGCGCCATCGAGAACGAGAGCGGAGCCGTCGAGGCAGCACTGCCCACGTTCTGAATTGTGATAGGCAGCGTCGAGGTTTGACCAACGACCAAGTTTGGCTGAGGCTGACCACCACTAATTGTCAGGTCAGCCGCTGCAGCTGCCTGCACTGGTGCAGTAATGCTGTGGCTTGCGCTAGTTGTTTGTCCCTGAACGGGTGAAACGGTAGCACTGAACGGTACAGTTGTTCCTGCCGTCGATGCATTTGGCGTAACCGGTATATTAAATACCACCGAGTTACCGGCCGGGAAGCCCGATCCGTTCTGATTTACCAATGTCAGAACAGTAGTCCCGTTTGGGCCAGCTGTGGTGCTGACCAATGTCCAACCAGTTGGCAAATTAAGCTGAGGCTGATCCAGCGTAACACCAGCTGGTAACGTTACCTGAGTTGTCAATGGACCATAAGCCGCGCTATTACCTGTGTTCTGAACTGTTACAGGTATTGTCGACGTCTGACCAACAACAAGCGAAGGCGTTGGCTGACCTACCGTTATCACCATGTTCGGTGCCGTCACCACAACGTTTGTAGTAGCCGAACCCGGGGTCGTCTGACCAGTCGGCTGAATCGTGGCCGTGATCGGATTATTCGAGCCTGCAGCAGGCTGACTTGCGATTACCGGCAGATTAAGCTGGAGCTGACCACCATTAGCTGGAATGGACGCGGTCGGATTCGTCAGTGTATAGATTGTACTACCGTTAGGACCTGGCGTCGTACCACTGATTACCCAACCGGCAGGTAGCTGACCAGGAACTACAGAAAGACCCGCTGGCAGGCTAATCGTTGTACTGATTGGGCCGTTAGCGTTGCCATTACCGATATTGGTAAAGCTGACGGGTATAGTCGACACCTGCCCTACCGATAGGGCAGGACTTGGCGTACCGATCGATACGATCACATTCGGAGCAGGTTGCGCTATCACCGGACTAGTCTGCGTAACGCTCGTCGTGCTCGATGGCACCGACGGAATTGTTGGCGTTACTACCGTTACTGGGAGTTGCTGCCCTGCCATACTACCCGGTGGCGTCAAAGGCACAAGAACAACCGTATTACCGCTAATTGGCAGATTTACCGACGGGTTGGTAATTGTATACGTTGTTGTACCATTACCATTAACAACCTGTCCAGCATACGACCAGCCGGCCGGTAACGCACCCGCTGTGACGCTGCTCGGAATTGTCATCTGTGCTGTCAGCGGGCCCGTATAGCCTGATGTACCGTTGTTTGTAAACGTAATGGTCGCGCTAGAGGGCTGACCTGCCGTAAACTGGGTAGGCAACGTCAGGTTTATCACGATGTGAGGAGCAACCGGCGTCATTGTAACACTGGCTACGTTGTTGGTCTGATTTGTCTCGCCATTCACCGTAACGGCAGTTGCCGATAGCGTTCCTGTTACGTTCGCTACAGCAGGCCCAGGCGTGATTGTCAAGTCAAACGCGACACTTTGCGAAGGCGTCAGACTGTTCACGTTGCTGACGAAGGCGAGCGTAGTACTACCATCGCTGTTCGTAGTGACGGATTGAATGCTCCAGCCCGCTGGAATCGAAGACTGATTCACCGAATAGCCTGCTGGAACTGTCGTTTGAACCGCTATTGGGCCATTGGCGACCGCACTTCCTACGTTTTGAACCGTTACCGTTATTGTAGACGGCTGACCGACTACTGCTGCTGGTACTGGACCAGTAGTGGTAACCTGCAGGTCGGGCGCACCCAGCGTGGCCGACGTCGTCGCTGTATTATTAGCCGTGTTGCTTTCAGACGCTACTGGTGTTACAGTAGCCACAAAATTGACTGTTCCCGATGTACCTGAAGCAATCGTCACGGGCAGATTGACCGACATACTGCTGTTTGAGGCCAACCCTGCACCGCTTATATATTGCAGCGTTGCTATGGTAGACCCATTCACACCAGTTGCGCTGTTAAGCAGCGACCAACCCGCTGGCAGTGAAGCAGCGTTGAGTGAAAAACCAGCCGGCAACGTTACTGCTACCGTTAATGTGTTAGGCGCTGTTGCCTGGCCCACATTTGAGATAGTAAGTGGTAGATAACCATTTTGTCCGGCTACCAGTGTCGGCAACGGGCCAAACCCTATGGCTATATCACTACCTAAGACAGGTGTCGACGTAACGATGGTAGCCGTATTGTTGGCAAGATTAGTCTCCGTACTTGAAGCCGTTGCTGTTGCGCTAAACACCAATGTACTACCAATTACTGTGTTGGCAGGCGTAATGGGTATGGTTAGTGCCGCCGTCTGATTAGTGGTTAAGCTGGCTGGGTTTGTACAAATGACCAGTTGACCTGCTGTAGAACAACCCCATCCGCCGGCAGACGTGAATGTAGCCGGAGCGCTTACGCCAGCAGGCAACGTCAGCGTCACCGTTTGTGGACCTGATGCTATGCCCGGCCCCAGATTAGTAAGTGGTAGCGTGAGCGAATTAGCTTGTCCTGCTACCAACGTAGCTGGCTGGCTGATCGATAAAGCGAGATCTGAAGGTTGAGCACTAACCGTTGACGTCGTAGAACCCGGCGGGCAGGTAGCGCAGGGCTGCGATGGCGTAACCGTCGTTGAGCCACCACCTGTTACCGTAGCACTGTTCGAGATGGCGCCGACCTGAGCAGGATTCACCGTCAATACGAAACTGCTGCTGGCGCTAACGGCAATCGGGTTCGAGGTAGTACAGCTAACAGTCTGACCGGATGCTGTACAACTCCAGCCGTTCCCCCCACCCGATACAAATTGCAAACCGGCAGGCAGTACGTCCGTAACGGTGATTGGGTTACTGGTAGCCAGATTACCACTGTTCGTCACGGTGAAATTGTAATCAAATGGCGTATTCTGCGTGACACTGCTCGGAGCCTGTTTGATCAAACTCAATATCGGTGCAGGACACTCAACCGCACAAGTGTAGTTACACATCCAGGCGTTGGTTGGACCATTACCAAAGACAGTCATCTGGTTACCAGGGTTCGTCGTTGTTGATGCCCCCTGGAATGGGTCAGTTGTGTTCCACAATTGTATCGGGCCAAGGCACGTGCCTACTCGCTGGAAGCTAAAGAGCGGTATCTCTACATTCGACGCGATCGGAAACATGCTAGGACTAGCGCTCTGGTTGTACCCGAAAGACATATATTCCCGGCTGGGTGCTTCTGTCGGCGTATTGATCTGAGCATTCATAGCCCAATTCATCCCTGACTGCAGGTTCTGCAGATTTGTAATCTGCGTACCGGCGGGTAGGTTGAGGGTAACCTGAGCCGTAGAAATACGAGCCTGATTACCACTGTAAGCCGTAGCTGACTTCATATAGACGGTATATGTTATTCCGTCGGCCGCCAGTTTCAGTCCATAACGGACGCCTGTGTTACAATCCGATGCGGTACAGCCAGCACCAGCAGCCTGAACGGGCGTGCTGGACGAGACTGGACTAGCCGTGTTGTTGTTCGTGTCGCTTTCGGGTGTTGTCGTGCTTCCTGTACCCGAGAAGACGGGTGTCGTACCAACCGTCGATGCTGACGGCGTAATCGGGACGGTGAATGAAGTGCTACTTCCTGGTGGCAACGAATTAGGGCTGCTACAGTTAACGTTCTGACCCGTAGTCGTGCAACCAAAGCCGTTACTGGTGAAATTGACCGGGGCGCTCACTCCCGTTGGCAACGTCGTGGTAAAGTCGATTGGACCAGCGGCTGGTGCCGTGCCCACGTTGCTCATACTTACAGGCAGACTCGAAATCTGACCCGCTGTCAGTGTCGGTACGGGCCCTACGCTGCTGATCAGATCAGGCTCACCACAACTAGTCGCACTTATCGTGTTACCGCCATAGGCATCTCCTGCATTGCCCAAAATAGTAATCTGGTTTCCAGGATTTGTGTTGCTCGATACCCCTTGAAAAGGATCTGTCGATGACCAGAGCCGGACCGTTCCTGGACAAACACCGTTGTCAGAAAAGGAGAACAAAAGAATATCCGTATTTGCCGGTATGTTAAACAGCGCGGACGGAGCAGTTTGGCTAAAATTGAACGAGATATAATCATAGCCAGTATTTTCGGAGGGCGTCATCACACGAGTCGACGCCAGCCAGTTGTTCATCCCGTTATAGCCCGTGATGGTTGGCGAGCCCGTCCCCTGCGGAATATTAGCAAAACTTCCGGTCGGCACCTGTACAGTAACCTGAACTGAAGAAATTTGGGCAGCATTCCCATTATATGACGTCGTCGAGTTCATATAAACCCTGTAGGTACCCGTGGCGTCCCGGTCTATTTTGAATCTGACCGGCGTAGCGGCAGATACCGCCAACGGACACAGCAGTATCCATACGAGCAGCCGCAAAAATTGAGGCAAGTAGTTGTACTTCATCTGTCTAAAAATTAAATACAAGACTAATTATGTATGCCCCCCACAGTAAGCCGTGGGGGGCATGTTCATTACGGAATCTGCTGCTGAATAATGAAGTTGACGTACTGGTTCGTCTGATTATCCGGATGGCCCATTAGCTCGAAGAAGATATTATCCACTTCGTTATTAGGTCCCTGGAAAATCACCCGCCCATTCATGTCGACATCACTGACTGAATACACGTTGTTGCGAACGTAGTTGCTAAATCCACCCGTGTTGCCTGAGTCACCTAATACATCGAAGAAGATTGGATCAACGTCATTACCAGGCCCCTGCATGACGACACGACTATCACTTGTTGTATTACCGGCCCACAAGGCTCGCAAACCATTCTGCGTGGCCATCGGTGCCGATGAGCGCAGTGGATTACCGACAGAATACTGATAGACAGGTGTCGATGAACTGGTAAAATCAACAACAGGAGCTGTATACGTATTAGTCGAAATAGCCGTAGCAGTCATTACACCCAGGTGATTACGATGGCGAACAGCTACGTAATAAGGCGTTCCTGATACGACACCACTTCCAAACGTAACCGGCGACACACCATTAGTAGCCACAACGTCGCCATCCGCCTGTAGTAGCGCTGACCGGGTAGCGATTACCGTCGAAGGTGTGTTCGCATCGCGAAGCTCTACGACCACCCAGTCGACAATGGCATTGGTGCCCGTCACGGACAGTACAGAACTGGTTACGGATTCATTTCCTCCTCCCCCAGTGTGTGTATAGTTCAGACCAGTGTAAGGCTCGGTAGCGGGGATCAGCATTTTTGTCCGTAGATCATCCCGCATACGTCCTGGTATGGCAGTATTTACCAGAGCCCCCTGCAAGTAAGCACGCACCCGTAATCCTGTTACACTGATTGTCGCAGTGGTGTTACTTGTTCCATTACTGTTCGATACAGTCGCCGTGATCGTTGTTGGACCAGTAGGCAACATGACCACACACGAATAGCTACCAGATACGGTGACCGTCGTGCTACACAGGGTCTGATTACCTGGGCCTGTCAGCGTCACTACGCTGCCCGGCGTGGCCGTACCCGATACCGTCGGGGAAGTCGTCAGTACAGGACCGGTTGGCGAATCAATACTCACCGTCGGTGCATTGACACCCGTTGTGGTCACTGGCTGCGAGGTGCAACCCCCGGCCGTACAAGCTGTCACCGTCACACTCGAGGGGCCCGTGGGCACCGTTACGTCACAGCTAAAGATACCCGATGCGCTGGCGACCGTGCTACACAGAGTCGTGTTACCCGGACCTGTGATAGCGACCGTGCTACCGGGTGTAGCCGTACCCGAGATGGGCTGGGTCGTTGGACCCGGCTGGGGCTGAGCTACTGTCAGACTCGGCGGACCAACTGCCGTGAAGCTGCTCACCGCTGGGGTGGATGTGCCCCCCGCATTGCTGGCTACCGCCGTGATGCTGGTCGGACCAGCTGGCACCGTCACGTTACACGAGTAGGCGCCCGATGCATCAGCGGTCGTGTTGCACAGGGTCGTGTTGCCCGGGCCCGTCAGCGTTACCGTGCTACCCGGCGTGGCCGTACCCGATACGGTAG
>JAKONH010000033.1 GCA_022702045.1 Spirosomataceae bacterium | reverse complement strand
CCTGACTAAACGCAGTTTTCAATCGATCAGCAATTTGCTCGGAGATGGTCTGACTAATCGACCGCTTCAGTAAGCTGGCAAAGCTCTCAACCACTTTAGCAGTTAGTTTACCATCGTATACCTGCTGCGCATAATAGCGTGTTAATGCATCGCTGGGATTTGCAAAATCCTGTTGAACCAGCGTTTTAAGCAGCCCCGTATATTTTAATTCACTTGCCGTATTCAGAATTAGATTGACATCGAAATAGGACTTATGGAATTTTTTTAATTCCTCAATCAGATTCTCCCGTAGGTCAAGCATATCGACCTCTAGGAACGGCTTTGCATCCATTTTATTAGGCTCTTCCAGATCCGTATAAAAACGGTAAACGATACCGTTTGTCAGGATGCCAAACCGGGCCTTCGTTACATGAAAATAACGAAGAAGCTGGTTGTCATGCAGTGTAAGCGGTTGCTTCCAGTGCTTGCACTCAATGAGCATACAGGGCTCGGGTAAGCCGCCAGATACCTCTTTCATGATGGCGTAATCGACTTTTTCTCCCTTCTTGGTACCTATGTCGCTAATGAATTCCGGTACCACTTCCAGCGGATTGAATACATCATAGCCTAACGCATTCAGAAAGGGCATGATGAACGCCGTTTTTGTTGCTTCTTCCGTTTGAATGTTGTCTTTCAACCGGCCAATACGATCGGCCAGCTGACGAATCTGATCTTTAAAATCCATGAATAAAGAAAGTTGACGTGCTGTGTAGAATTTTACAAAGGGGCAGTAACCCTAAAAATAATTACACTAAATCTATAGTATTAATAATATTGACTAAGCGTAGCATAGTTATGACTAACCGTCCCATATTCTATAGTAGTCAGTGAAGCCGACTTGCTTTTGTCGACATTGGCTGGATAACAACCCCGCCTGCCTTGCTATGAGAACCCGATCACTGACGTTAGCACTTCTTGTTTCACTGTTCGTTGCGTCGCTAAAGCCGGTGTTGGCGCAGCGATTGTACACCTTTCCACTGGGGGTTCAGGCCTACACATACCGACATACGTTCCCCAAGGACGTAGCTGCGACACTCGATACGATTAAAGCGCTGGGCTTCACCGAAATGGAGGGGGGCGTACCACAGGGGCTAACTGCCGAAGCCTATCGAAAAATGCTTGATCAGCGGGGAATCAAGATGCCAGCGACCGGGGCCGGGTACGAACAGATCGTCGCCGATCCGATGAGCGTGGTAACGATGGCAAAAGCCCTCGGTGCTTCTTACGTTATGGTCGCCTGGATTCCGCATCAGAAGGGCAACTTTACGCTCGACAATGCCAAGAAAGCCGTCGCTGACTTCAACCGGGTCGGTAAGATTCTTAAAGACAATGGACTGACGCTTTGCTACCACGACCACGGCTACGAATTTCAGCCTTATCAGAACGGGACACTGCTCGACTACATAATTCAACAGACCGACCCGCGCTATGTGTCGTTCGAGATGGATATTCTGTGGACACAGTTCGGCGGTGGCGACCCGGTTGCGCTGCTAACCAAATACGGCAATCGCTGGAAGCTTATGCACCTGAAAGACCTGAAAAAGGGAGTAAAAGGTGATCTGACGGGTGGTACGCCACCTGAAAACGACGTGGTACTGGGCGATGGACAACTCGACATGCCCGCTATTCTGAAAGCCGCCAAAAAGGTCGGTATTCAGCACTATTTCGTTGAAGATGAGAGCAACCATGAGGATGTACAGGTACCCAGAAGTATCGCTTACCTCCGGAACCTGAAGTAATCGGGTCGGTCACGCTAAGTTGCCGTTAACGATTTTTAACGGCAACCCGAACCGACTACCGCCCCGAAACCGTTATTTTTACGATGTCACTTCGCTGTGCCACTGCCTCTTGCGGTGGCACAGCCCGTTTTACTGCCTATGCGCTACGCGACCACTTTCCTGCTCATTTGCCTGACCGTCTGTTGCGGCCTTAATCGGGCACAGGCGCAGGGTAAGTACATCATCGGGACGGTTGTCGATCAGGTCTCGAAGAAGCCGGTCGACAAAGTGACGGTTACCAATAAACGGACAACGCAACGGGCCCGGACGAATGCAGCCGGTCGTTTTTTTCTGACGCTACTACCCGGCGACTCGATTATTCTCAATAGTCAGCTATACAACCGCGTGGGTATTCGCTACGACGGCTCCGACAACCCGACGATTGTGGCCCGCGCCCTGCCCCCTATGCCTTACCGCGTCGTTGACCTTGCCGAGGTAACCGTCACGGGGAAGCGGTACGAAGAAGTAAAGCGCGAGATTCGGGAAATCCTTGACGAGCCGGTCGCATCCCGCAAGGTGACAGGTGAACAGGCCTTCGACCGGCTGGCCGACGGAGCCGGGGTGACCTTACTGTACGAGATGTTCGGTAAACGGCCCAAGTCTGACCGGAAAGCGTATTATATCATGCAGCAGGACCGGCGGCATGCGCTGGCGCTCGAACGGTTCCGCCTATTGGTTGAGCAGGCTACCTCACTAAAGCCTGATGAAGTTGACCGCTTCTATGACTATTGCGATTTCGACGACGATTTTCTGCTGAAGGCTGCTGACTACGATCTAATCAACGCCATTCAGCAGATGCGGAATCAGTACTATCTCAAGCCGCGTCGGTCGAACGGGATTGTGGCCGACCCAGAGCAGTCGAGTCAGCCACCGGCTCGTCAGCAGTCAGGACAACGTCCCCCGGGGCAACAACCGTAACGGCATCGCCCTGCCGGATCGTACCACCGACGAGTACTTTAGCCGTCATACCACCATGACCGCGCATGGCATTATACCCCCCCGGCCCCAGGGCCGTTTCCATTTTCGAACAGGGATGACATTGTCCTGTTATCTGGAGCTGTACGTCGCCAATCTGAAGTCGCTGATCTTTCAACGCCAGCAGGTTTAGCCCCGCCACGACGATATTTCGGCGCAACACGCCCGGATCAAGAGTATCACGCCCTATCAAGGCAGCGACTGCGGGTAAGTGCTCGGCCTGAATCAGCGTTACGTGCCGGTTGCCACTTTGCCCGCTGTAATGGTCGCCAACCAGGCCTTTTTCCGGCGATACTTCCACGGCATCGACTACCGTCATCGGGCTACGTCGTTCAGGCCGGATACCGATCCACGCCACCCGCCCCGGCCGGGGAAACACGTTGAAGAGGTCTTTTATGTTGTCCATTAATCTGAGCATTTAAGGTTTAACGGTCAATGTTTAAGGCTCCTCCGGCAGCAACCAACCTTAACCCTTTAAACCGCCCGGCGGCCCGGCACAAACAGTAAACCCGCTACAATAACATCCGCTTGAGTGCATTCATTTCACTAGTAGGTGTCGCTTTTTCGTAGAGGATATTATAGACCGCGTCGACGATGGGCATGCGTACGGCCCAGCGCTCGTTGATAGCGTGAATGCTCTTTACAGCGTAATACCCTTCAGCGATCATGTTCATTTCGGCCTGCGCCGACTGAATAGTATACCCCCGGCCAATCAGGTTACCAAAGGTCCGGTTGCGGCTGAACGGTGAATAGGCCGTAACAAGCAGATCGCCGAGATAGGCCGACCCA
>JAKONH010000031.1 GCA_022702045.1 Spirosomataceae bacterium | reverse complement strand
GCCGTCTGCACCCAGTTTGTCAGGGGCAGACTACCGCTGAGGATGGGTCGCTGGCCGGTGCCATAGGCGTCGATGCGGATGGGGGCGGTGGCGGAGCCCGCCTGTCGGATGGTGAGCGTGCCGCGGAAGGTATCGCCCCGCCGGAACAGCACCGCATCGCCAGGTACAAGCCCCAGACTGCTGACTTTACTTAGACTCTGAAACGGGGTCACGACCGACTTACCGTCGTTCGCGTCTTTCCCGTTGGCGGCTACGTAATACGTTGTCTGTGCCCACGACTGCATGACGACCGACGACACCATCGACAGAATACAGCCCCAAAGCCCAACAAAACGCAGTCTGTTCATAAGTAGTTACTAAACGCGGGTGGCCGCCAGTTCTAACGGCGGCCACCCATACTATTAATTATTCGGTTAGCGAGTGTACAACGCCCCCTTGGCAATGGTCGATTCGTATTCGTAGTTGATCGTTTCCAGAAATTTCCCCGTTACCCAGCTAATGTCGGCATCGCGGATAAACACGAATCGTTTGGGTGATGTACCCTCACTATACGCCTGCATGATCGACTCCAGCCAGAGCGCTCCTGCAATCAGTTGTTTTTCGTTGACACGGGTCAGCAGTCGGCTTACGTCCGCTTCAGCCTGATCTCGCGTAGCCGCATCGGCTATGTTGGACAGGTCGGGGCGGGTCAGGCTCCGATAGTCATCGGCAAGCAGCTTCTTGAACCGCTCAACGTCATTAACCGAAATAGGCACGGCCGCCGTGCTGGCTTGGTCCGGGTGCAGATACGTGACGATAGCCAAGGCAATGTCTCCGCCTACGCCAACCGTCGATCGCTGCTGTAAGCCCGCCCGCAATTGGGTTAGCTGCGGCAATAGGGTCGTATCAGCTACTGCCCTGACCACCCGGCTGGCTTCACGGCGGAAAGCCTCGGTTGACAGCGATCGGCGCCCATCAATCTGTTTGACCAGCGTGCTGACGCCCATCGGTACGTTCAGACTAGTAAATATTTTTCGGTCGTCAATGTAACCTCCGGTCGTGCTGTAATCGCCAATATTCAACGCCGACGTACTGGGCCAGACTTTCCGGGGAATGGCACCAATCGTGAATAATTCGGCTTCCCGGTGTGGTCCAAGCGTGGTGTCGATCCGAATCATACCGTTGGGCAAGGCTTGGGAAAGCTGTGCGTATAAGCTTTGTGGTCCATCAGGCATTCGGCTCAAACCCTGACGTACTTCGTTACCCAGCACGACAAAAATGCGCTCATTGGGTATGTTGTAATGCTGAATTGAATCCAGGCAGGTCCGAAGCGCATCCTGACCAGCCCGGTAGGTTCGCGATGCGTCGGCAAACAGGTTGTTGTTGGGAATATCGAATGTCGACTGAATATCCTTCTCGTAAAACTCACTTTCATACCGGGTCTTGAAAATAGCCACCTTGATATCCGACGCGTTGATCTGGATACCAGCATACACGTTTTTACCAGCGATGTCCCGGATGACTTCGTTGACGGCCCACCCGCTGGCTACGTACTTCAACGTAGCATACTGCGACCTTGCTTTTTCCAGATAAGGCAGTGCCTGCTTTGGGTCGTTGAGATCGCCGTACGACAAACCCAGCAGTTCGTTAGTTGCCGCTTCCCAATAGGGACTTTGTCGTTTGGCAATGGGCAGCGCCCGTTTCAGCAGGTCGATAGACGCCTGCGCTTTGTGAACAGCGCGCAGCGTATTAGCCAGTTTAATGTAGTGGACCGCTTGGGTCATAGTGCGAGCATCCTGTGCCCACCCTTGCTGCATCAGCAGCAACAGCAAAGCAACAATACATGATTTCATACGTAGGGTTAGTTATTGTTAAAACCTGTATTCTGTAGACTAAGTTGTAGTTGCCACAAGCGCGCTATCTATTCACCAACAGACAATCAACTGTTAGTCAATAGTTTAACAAACATCCATATGTAGATTTGCTCTTTATTTATTTATTAAGCGTTGTGCTTTAGGGCGTACAGCTTTGTAAACGGTAACGATCAGGGGTAAACGAAGGCGGTTACTCGTGAGAATATAAACGTACACGGACAAAAAAACGATTGGCCTGCACTGCCTGATAATAAAGTAGGTCCCCGGTACTACGCAGTATCGCGTCTACCGGGGACCTGTTGCTGAAACCCGATTGTTGGGGTTTACTTATTTTGGCTGGTACGGCCGTTTAATTCGCGTTCCAGTTCGCTCTCTTCGGTTACAGCAGTCGATTTAGCCGAACGAACCGGCTCAGCCCGTGGCTTCTCGACCCGAACTGGCTTAGCGGCAGCCGAACGAGTAGCAGACTGATTAGCAGACACGCCTGGCTTACTTGCTGCTGTCAGGGTAGGCTCGGTTACCCGTACCGACTTCTCTTCACGTTCTTCCCCGCTAGTCCGCATTTGTTTCTGACGGCTCCGATCGGCAGCTTTTGTCGCAGTCCGATTGACGGCTGGCTTGACCGACGCAGTCCGTGTTGGCACCGGTGCGGGAATTGGTACGTCCACTACCGACGGAGTTGCACTAATCACCGGTTGTGCGTTAACGGTAGCGTCCTGCTGGCACAACGACGGCAGCAGTTGGCAACGATAGGTAACACCTGTATACAGCAACGCGACCACAACAGCGGCCCCTGCGATCATCATCCCGGTTCGCCGGGTACCTGAACTCATATTCCCCGACGCGACCGTCCGGGTGAGGACGTTGTTAGGGTTGGTATGCACGGCTGATAACCGTGTACATCGCCCGGTCAGCGTTACGGTCCGCGTGCCGGCTGCAGACTGGAGTGTCAGCGTGCCCTCGTGCAGGCCCGGCCGGTCAGGCTGATACCGTATATGTAAGTAGGTTCCCGACGGCTCAGCTACCAGCGAGAGCATTGAACCAAAAATCGGGCGATCGTCACTGGCAAGCTGAAATACCGCAGGTAAGTCAGTCGACGTTGTTACGGCTATGTTTTTCTCATCGGTCGCTACGCGTAGAACCAAAAATACAGGTTTTCCCGGCACCGTTTTGGGGAACGTCAGCGACTGTTCACTTATGATCAATTCAGAGGTCATCATGGGCTGATCGTTACGTCAATGGCTGATACTACTACGCAGTGTGTGCTATGGCTAGTAACAGATCGTTTTGATTACCATACGAAGATACGCATCAATC
>JAKONH010000027.1 GCA_022702045.1 Spirosomataceae bacterium | reverse complement strand
GGTGGCAACGAATCGGCCAGCGCCACCTAAACCACCAGGCTCGTCTGCCGACAGTTGGGCCCTGCCGGAACCAGCGTATGAGTTGGTAAGTCTGCGCAACCAGACAAAAAAAACCAGCGTCCGCATTGCTGACTCACCCCCGCCCCCACCCACCCGTGGGAAACTGGTAGAGTCTGAAGGGCCCCTGACCGGGCAGTTGCACGACGATGCCGGGCGACTGGTGGCACTGCTGACCGACCGCTTCGTTGTCGAGCTGAAACCCCATCAGGGGGAGTCCATCCAGGAACTGCTGGTTGGCGTTAGCCGACTGGGTATCACTGGGTATGAACGAACCGAGCCGGGGTTCGTAAACAAAACGGGTCGGACACTGCTTCACCCAACGGCACTGACTATCAACGGACAAACCTTTGCGTTGTAAATGCGACTACTTTTGATCGATGATGAAGAAAAGCTGGCCCTGCACCTGCAGAAAGGGCTAAATCAGGCGGGCTATTCTGTCGATATTGCCCTGTCGGGAGCAGCCGGACTGGAACAGGCAGCACTGGGTACCCACGACCTGATTCTGCTCGACCTGATGCTGCCCGGCACAACCGGCTTCGACCTATTGCGAAACCTGCGCGACTTCGGCGTCGACACGCCCGTTATGATTCTAAGCGCCCTCAATCAATCGCAGCATGTGGTACGGGGGCTGGACCTGGGGGCCGTCGATTACTTGCGGAAACCCTTCGAACTGGATGAACTGCTGGCCCGAATTCGAACCGTTCAGCGAGGACAGGCCGGTAGCCGACTACCCGTCTGGCGCGTAGCCGATCTGACAATGAATCTGGCGACGCGCGAAGTGAGCCGCGCTGGCAAAGCCATCTCCCTGACACCCCGCGAGTACCAGTTGCTCGAACAGTTTATGCGTCAGCCGGGGCGGGTGCTCTCCAAGGCTCAGCTTACTGAAAAAGTCTGGGATTCAGATTTCGACCGGGGGAGTAACGTGGTCGAGGTACACATGCATCAGCTTCGTAAAAAAATCGACAAAGGCTTCGACTCACCCCTGCTCGAAACGGTAGTGGGGGTTGGCTACCGGCTACGGGGTACTTTAACCACCGCGTAAATAAGCCGGCACCGTAACTAACCTATGACAACCGCCGTACGTCCGGCCCGCAGCATCCGATTTAAGATCGGGCTGGTTTTCGGGGCTACGTTTTTTCTGGGCTTTACCGGAGCTGCCGGGTACCTGTTCAGTCAGGTCAGGGCCGTGCTGGTCGAGCAGGACAACCGCGCCCTGACCGAGCGGGCGAGCCGCCTTTCCGATCGCACGTCGGTATATCCACTTGTGATTCCACTTCCCGACCGGGGGGAAGTGATGGCGTTATGGCTCGCCAGCGGTAGCGTTCGCAAACGGCTCTACCAGTCACCCCGCTTTCCCGCCGATTCGTCGCTGCTGACAAGGGCAACCGTCGTAGAAGCCGATACCTTTCGGCTGGCCCGGTCGGTACGCTCCGCCGACGATGGGTACGGCAAACTGATTACACTGGTCGGTCACAGCAGTCGCCCCTTGCATCGAGAACTGCGCAGCATAGGTGTGTTGTTGCTGCTGACACTGCTCATCAGCATCGTCGTGTCGGGGGTTAGCGCCTGGTGGCTCAGTGGTTGGCTGCTCCGCCCGCTACGGGCCGTAATTACTTCGGCGCAGTCGGTCAGCCGGGCTGAGCAGACGACGCCCATCCCGATCCCTAGTTCTGGCGACGAATTGCAGGAACTGGCCGAAACTATCAATGAAATGCTGGCCCGGATTGGGCAGGCGGTCGACACGCAATACACGTTTTTTGCCGCAGCCTCACACGAGCTTCGAACGCCCCTGAGCATCCTGCGCACGGAAATCGAAGTTGCCCAGCGTGAAGCCATCAACGATCGCGAACGGGGCTTTCTTGACAGCCAGCTTACCGAACTACGTCGACTTAGCCGACTGGTCGATGACTTGCTGGCCATGAGTCAGTTGCGGGCCGGTGCGCTCCAGCTTCGCCCCGAAGTGATCGACCTCGACGACCTGACGCTTCACCTGGCCGAACGTTACCAACGGGCTATCAACGGGCGAAAGCTGTATCTGTCAATCATCCTCGATGAAACCGCCGATCAGCTAGCCGTTCGGGCCGACCTCGACAAGCTAACCAACGTATTGCTGAACCTGCTCGACAATGCCGTAAAGTACGCCACGCCCGGCACCCGGCTCGACTTAACGCTGAACCGGCAAGGCGAAGAACTCGTCTGGTGCCTGACCAATCAAACCACTGCCCCCATCCCCGACCCCGACCGGCTCAGCCGCGAATTCTACCAGGCCGACCCACACCACGACGGCTACGGCCTGGGTCTCTGGATCAGCCATCAGGTGATGCGGCTGATGGGCGGAACGCTTCTCGTGTTCGGAACCGACGGCCAGTTCCGGGCGGAAATTCAACTGCCGGCTCTTGAAGAATAATACCATTTTTTGTCATACCGACGCAGGAGGGATCGTCGGTGATAGCCGGTTCGCTAGCTCGGGATGACAAAAACGATTCTCTAAAAAGGGTACCGAGTCAACTACTCATGTCTGTTCAACGTAACTCAGGGCATTGAGAATCACCTGTAATAGTGGTAAGTGATCCAGTAATTGGTATACAGTGCGGTTCGCAAAACCGGGCGACCTTTGCTGCTGTCAACGAAATCAGACAGGTGCGATGAACAGGCTTATCAGTCAACTTGCCATCCTTCTCCATATCACGCTCGTCAGCGGCATGGCCACTAGTGGCCATGCGCAATCCACTGCCGACAGCAGTCGAAAATCCGCCAAAAAATACCAGGCGTCTTCCCCTAAAGCCCGTCCTTTCGGCGCCGAAGCGTTTAGTGCATCGACAAAAACGACGGTGCGCTGGTTGGGCTTCGCCGGCTTTCTGGTTAACAGTCGGGGCACGACACTGATGGTCGACCCGGTACTGGAAGGATTCGACATGCCCGTTCTGATTGACCCACCCATTGCGCCGAGAGCAGTTCCACACCTGGATGCCATCCTGGTTACGCACGGCGACAACGACCATTTCAGCATACCTACCTGCCGCGATCTGGCTCCTGTCACGACAGTATACCACTCTACCCTATATGTCGATTCGTTGATGAAAACCCAGTCGCTGCCCAGCGTTGGCCACCGCATTGGTGATCAGTTTACGGTTGGGCCTATTCGAGTAACGGTTACGCCCGCCGATCATGCCTGGCAAAATGCATATCCCGGCACCAGTAAGCGTTTTTTCAAACCCGAAGACTGCGCCGGTTTCTGGCTCGAAACACCGGACGGAACCATCTGGGCCCCTGGCGACTCCCGCCTGATTGCCGACCACCACCTCACCCGTCCGACACCCGACGCCATCTTCTTCGACTTTTCGGACAGCGAATGGCATTTCGGGCTGCAAAACGCCGTTAAGGTGGCCAATGCCTACCCAAATACCCCACTGCTGCTGTGCCACTGGGGGTCGGTCGACGCGCCGGATTTCACGCCCTTCAACGGCGACCCGAAGGAACTGGCCAGACTGATTGTCAATCCAGAACGCATTCGGGCGCTGGCTCCAGGCGAACCCTTTTCGCTTAAACCACTGAAAAAGCAGCGTCAGTAGATGAGAACTATAAGCAAGCTACAAAGCGTCAATCAGTTCTGTGCTGAACGCGGTCAGCGAGTGCAACATCCCCTGGTGTGCGTACTCGATCAGTCCCTGTCTACGCCCGTGCAGACGGGGCGGTGGCTATCGGATCTCTATCTTATTTTCCTGAAAGAAGCCCGGTGCGCCCCACTGGTCTATGGTCGACAGCACTACGATTATGACGAAGGTACGATGCTGTTCATTGCCCCGGGACAGGTGTTTGGCCTGGAAGAAAGCGAACACGAGCGTATTCAGCCGACGGGTTGGGCGCTGGCGTTTCACCCCGATCTGCTTCGGGGCACCACCATGAATGCGCGCATCAACGGCTACGGTTTTTTTGGCTACACCGTGTATGAAGCCCTGCACCTGGCCGATCGGGAACAGGCGCTGGTAATCGACTGCCTGCGCAAGATCGAAGACGAGCTGGCTTACCCCGTCGACAAGCACAGCCGACAGTTGATTGTCAGCCACATCGAGCTATTATTGAACTACTGCGTACGCTTCTACGACCGGCAGTTCATCACCCGCGACCATGTACACAAAGACGGCCTGACCCGCTTCGAAACATTGCTGACAGCTTATTTCCAGTTCGGCAAAGCGCAGCAGCTGGGATTACCCACGGTGGGCTACTTCGCCGATGCGCTCAATTTGTCAGCTAACTATTTCGGGGATATGGTAAAAAAAGAGACGGGGCAGTCGGCGCAGGAGTACATCCAGACGAAAGTAATCGAGCTGGCGAAGGAACGGGTGTTCGACCGGAGCAAGTCTATTACGGAAATAGCGTACGAACTGGGCTTCAAATACCCGCAGCATTTTACCCGCCTGTTCAGGCAACGGGTCGGTCAGTCGCCCAACGAATACCGGTCATTAAATCAACCCTAATCCTACGCCCGTGCTGAATCAACATCTAAAACGCTATCGGATTCTGACCTGACTATTAAAATTAGTGTAGGTAGTCGTTTACTTTATGTTTGCAGCTAGACTGTTCTGCTAGAATACGATACCGAACTGAAATCCGACGGTGAATGAAGCTGCATGGTCATTGCCGAAACGAACGGGGAGCGGCAAGGCTACAAAATAGCTGTTGGTGGCACCCTTACGAACGATTTTGCTTAGTACCGGGGTGAAACCATAGCGCCCCGATGTTTCAAACGCCAGTCGGCTGGCCAGCGTGACATCATGGCCCAGGTTAACCAGCACACCTGGATGAAACAGCACGTTCGACACCCGGCTGGTCCCGTTTTCTGCGCGAATGGCCGGGACGACTTCGAGCGAAAAGCCAAGCTTTTTGGTCTTCCATAAATTCAGGCCGATCGGAAAGCCAACGACATAATACCGGTCGAAATTGGTCTCCCTGCCTGTTTCATTCCAGGTGACAAGCGGATGCAGGACGCCTAGATAACCAACCATGCGGGGATACACCGGCGCGGCTGATGCGGTGGCCGATGCAGGAAGTGTTTGGGCGGATACACGGGCTGACGTTGATAACGTTAGCAGACCAATGAGCCAGCACAGGTAGTAAACACCTTGTACTGTCGCTCGTTTAACCAGTTGTTTTCGCAGGGGCAGCAAGTACCTTTTTTTCATAGGAGCTATAACTTTTTTGCAAGGTTATGCCTGCCCCCGGCTCTGAAATAGAACCGATTTAACCTTTTGTACGCGTTTTACCTTTTCGCCCTTTTTTACGGTATTCGGAGGGGGTTTGCCCGGTCTGTTTCTTAAAAATTCGGGTAAAATGACTCTGATCAGAGAAACCCGTCAGGTAAGCGATTTCGGTGAGCGAGTAAGCCGTATTGTCCAGTAGATGAAGGGCTTTTTCGATGCGGAGCTTGCGAATGTAGTCACCGAACGACAGGTCATTGAAGTAGCGCGCGAAGGTACGGGACACGTAGGCAGGGTTGACGTCCAGACTTTCCGCCAGTTCGGTCAGACTCAGTGTCAGGTTGGTATCGATCTGATCCTGAATAGCTTCTTTGAGTTCGCCAACCCAGACCGGCACTCTCCGTTTGCCCGACGGTTCCAAAAAACGATGAAGCACTGCTAGTAGTAGCTGCTCGGTAGGACTTTGTGTATGCCGCACTGATTGTAGGTGTTTGGCCCAACTATAGAGCGCATCATACAACACCAACCCCTGCGCCAGCAGTTGCTGATCGTCCTCGATGTTGAACGCCAGCCCGGCCGAGATGGCCCACAGCCCCGCCGACTGTGCAGCCAGACTATGATCGTCGGTATCAGCTCCCCGTACGATGGGGGCGATCTGATGTAAAGCGGCATCAGTCAGCGCGTGCTTTTGCAGAAAATAGTCGAACGTACAGCGATCTTCATAGTGGGTGTATTCCACGCCAGGTACGTCGAACGGAATAGCACCCAGGGCTTCAGCCTGTGTCAACACATCGGCTTCAGGTACAAAGTGAATAGTCGCTGACGGATCGATAAAGCGCAGAATTAGCCAGGGGCAGGCCAATCGATCAATCTTGGGTCGTTCGCGGGTAATCCAATGCATATGTCAGGTGGGTTTAGTCATCTCCCCATATCAGACGCAGCAAATTGGCATTTAATTGCTCATTGGGCTACAGCAACATATCAATTGCCAGTCTCCGCATACGACCACTCATAAAAAAGAAGACCCGTCGACCGGGTCTTCCTGAAACGAATCGAAAAGGCGTATTAACGAGACCTAGTTGCGAGCTTCGGCCATTAACAGGTCACCGTTTGCCGTAAAGCGCAGTTTGTACAACTGTTTGCCCACAGCGACGTCGAGCGTGTATTCGCTGGTGCTACCGTTTGGTGGTGTGCTTTGCTCAGCCGCCAGGAAGGTGTATCCGCTGAAGTTGGTTTGCAGATACGAGCCAAGCGCTGACGGTACTTTGCTACCATCCAGGATAAACGTCCGGTTGGCGGGTGCCGGTGGCGTCGCCGTTGCGGAACCGGGGGCAGTCGGTACCGGCGGTGGTGGTGTGGCCGTACCTGAAGCGGGTGGCGTTACCGTAGCCGAGCCAGGTCCGGTGGCAGTACCCGACGTTGGCTTTCCGGGTTTAGGCGGTCCAGCCGTGCCCGAAGCGGGTGGCGTTACCGTACCCGATCCGGGTGCCGTTGCAGTGCCCGATACAGGAGCGCCTGGACCAGCAGGTGGTGCTGGCGTGACGGTTGCCCCGTTAGCATCCAGGTGCAGCGTCGTTGGCTGGTTGTTGCTGAACAGTTTTACATCGTACTGCGTAACGCCGTTGTGAACGTGTAGTTCCGTCCAGCCGTAGGTATAGGATGAGTATGTGCTGCTACCGACAACACTGGCCACTGCCGATGGTAATTCAGTACGCGACACATAGCTCACCGAATGATCACCAGTTGGAGCTGGTGGCGTTGGGCCGCCCTGCGGACCAGCAGGTTTTTCGACCAGTGCATTACTGGCGTCGAAATCCAGATCGTATAGCGTACCGTTTTGCAGGAATTTCACTTTCGTACCGGCAAAGGTAGTCGTGCCCGGCTCCCGCTTACGATCGACTTTCACCAGCGAATAACCCGCATATTTCTGATCCAGATAGGTTTTTACACCGGCTGGCAGGGTCG
>JAKONH010000018.1 GCA_022702045.1 Spirosomataceae bacterium | reverse complement strand
ATTCCGCTGGACTGGTGCTATGGCGACGGGGTTGTTGTCGACATGAGTCACAAAGCGGACTTCGACCCCATCACGGCTGCTGATGTACAACAGGCTTTGCAACAAACCAACGTCATTCTGCAACCGGGAATGATCGTGCTGATTCGGACAGGCCGTTCGCGCTTCAACGGACAGAAGAACTTCGCCGAGGTCGGGACCGGCATGAGTGCCGACGCAACGCGGTGGCTCATCAAGCAGGGCATCAAGGTGATGGGTATCGACCAATGGGGGTGGGATTTGCCCCTGCCGTACATGGTCAAACAGGCCAAGCTGCGGGGCGATCAACACCTGTTCTGGGAAGGGCATCTGGTTGGTCAGGAACACGAATATTGCCATATGGAGCAGTTGGTGAACCTGGAAGCGCTGCCCACAAGCGGCTTTAAAGTGTGCGTGTTCCCGCTGAAGATTGTCGGTGCATCGGCCGCGCCCGCCCGCGTTGTTGCTATCCTGAACGAAGAACAAGGGTAGTTCGACAGGATTTGTATCCGATGTGACCGGCTAACTATGCCTTTAGTGGAACCTGTTCCTGTCGTTGGCACCTGATTGTAGAAATGGCTATGTCTGACGATCAGACGCAGTCGTACTCAACTCGTGTTAAACTAATCACATCAACCGGCTCACTTCGGGTGTCTGGTTTTTGTTCGTATGAAGAAGTTCGTTCACAGACATTACCGGATTGCCCGGTACGTCTTTTACCGCGAAACCATTCTTTCGCCCGCCGATCACCTCTGGACGTTTGTCGGTACGTTCGTTGCCATCGCTCTGATTGGGCTGGCGCAGCAGCATGCCCTCGGCGAACAGGATCAGGTGTTTTTAATCGGATCCTTTGGGGCGTCCTGCGTTCTGATCTTCGGCGCGACCAACAGCCCCCTGGCGCAACCACGCAATCTGATCGGCGGTCATTTTCTGGCGTCACTAATTGGGGTAGCCGCCCATAAGATACTGCCCGATCAATTGTGGTTATCGTCGGCGCTGGCGGTCTCATCCTCGATCGTGGTCATGCAGATGACGAAGACGATGCACCCACCCGCCGGGGCTACGGCGCTGATTGCCAACATCGGCTCCGATAAGATCAAAAGCCTTGGTTTTGCGTATACGCTCACACCAGTCATGACAGGTGTTGCCATCCTGTTGCTGACGGCGCTACTGGTCAACAACATTCCGCCCGGCCGGTCGTATCCGAGTCGGTCAACCTCATGGGCAAGCCTGCTTAGCCTGAGACAAAGGTACCTTCGCTTTCGACGGTCGACTGACAATCGGGGGCACTAACCGAAAAACGGCCCGTTAGCGAGTTGATCACTAGTCAGTGATCAACTCGCTAACGGGCTGTCCAGGTGCTGTTGATTTAGTTACTGCTTTTGAAATCGCTCCAATACCTGTTCGACAGTCAGGTGTTGCAGCGACGGGGTAACCAAATCGGCCTGCGTCAGAACGTCGGGTGATCCTAGTCCGACGGTGTGCATACCGCCCCGTTTTCCGGCTTCGATACCAGCCACGGCATCTTCAAACACGACGCACTCGTGGGGCTGCACGCCCAGTTCGGCAGCGCCTTTGGTAAACACTTCAGGGTCGGGTTTGCCTTTGCTGATCTTGTTGCCGTCGATCACTGCGTCGAAAACTTCGCTCATACCAATACGTTCCAGAATCAGGGGCGCATTCTTACTGACGGAACCCAGCGCCGTATGTAGGCCCGCCTTACGCACCTGCGAGAAGAACGTTGCCACACCTGGCAAAATATCGTCTGGCGTCATCCGGCTGACCAGTTCCAGGTACCACTCATTTTTCTGGGTAGCCAGTTCCTGTTTCCGTTCGTCGGACAGCGTCTGATTACCCTCTGCCAGAATCAGGTCAAGCGATTCCATACGGCTGACGCCTTTCAACCGCTCATTAAACTCTTCCGATATATCAAACCCCAATTCATTGGCCAGTCGACGCCAGGCCTGATAGTGGTAAATCGCCGTGTCGACGATGACGCCGTCGAGATCAAATAAGAATGCCTTGATGGCCATGTAGTGCAAAAGGTTTATCAGACAAAAGTAGTGGTTTACACGGTTTGGCTACAGCGACGATCACCGGTTCTGACGTCGCTCCGTAAGTCCTTTGCTATGTTAATAGCCGCGACTGTACTTTATAGACATCTGCTATATGGTTTTGTTTTACAAGGCGACAGTTACACATGAATTACCGGGTACCAACTGAATAAAATTATGCATCATACCCATCACAATTCTGTGGCGTATGTTGTTTACGCAAAGTATACTTGCGCATACTCTTAACACTCAATCGGCCGCACACGTTATGTTCATTAAAGTTGAAACAAAAGATAAAGAACCTATAGCGTTAAACGTATACAACATCGTAGCGATTATCCCCGGCGAGCAGGGCAGCGTTATCTGCTGCAACGGCCCTGTCTGCGGACAGAAAAGCACGATGTCGATCGAGGTACCGCACCTGTTGGAAGATCTGATGTGGGCCGTCGAGCAGGGCCGTAATTACCCGATCGTTACGGTTCCGTGATAACTGCAGGAGCAGGCTTATCAGGTGTTCCAGTTAGTGGAGTTTTCTCTGTTGGGTCAGTTAGGCTGTAGTGTATCCGGCAGCGGCCGACTATCCCGCCCCGAAACGTCGGCTGCTGCCGGATACAGTCAATTGGTATACAACGGCCCTGCCCCCTGGAGTGGTAGCGCGTTACCTGCCAAGGCGTTTATCGTAGCTGCACGTTACCCGCTCGATAAGGTGCTAGTTGGGGCGACTCGGCGGGCAACTCGGTGATAAGGTAGTCGATCTGATGCAGATCGGCTATTTTCATGCGCATGACGCTATTTAGTTTTTCCGAAATTGCCAAAACTGCAACTTTTGCAGACGCCTGTATCATGGCTTTCTTAGCCTGCACCGTTTCCCAGTCCGAATCAGTCAGGCCACTACGGGCGTCGATCGCGTTGGTACCGATGATGCACAGATCAGCCCGAAACTCCGACAGCCGTTGATAGACTTCGCCCCCAACGCTCATCTGACTATAGCGTGAGATTTGTCCGCCGACCATAATAATCTCCAGATTCGGCTTATCCATCAGTTCAACAGCAGTCAACGGATTGACGGTCACGAAGGTCGCCCGTAGGTCCGCTGGAATCAGTTTGATCAGTTCCCGGATCGTAGTTCCCCCGCCGATCAGAATCAACAT
>JAKONH010000007.1 GCA_022702045.1 Spirosomataceae bacterium | reverse complement strand
CGGGTCGTGCCGCGCGAAGTCTACGAACAGATCAAAGCCGATACGCTGCAACGGGTGCGCGGGACGGTACAGGCCGATATTTTGAAAGAAGATCAGGCGCAGAATACCTGCATTTTCTCGACGGAATTTGCCCTGCGGATGATGGGCGACATTCAGCAGTATTTCACCGATCACCAGGTACAGAATTTTTATTCGGTGTCGATTTCGGGATATCACATCGCCGAAGCCGGAGCCAACCCGATTTCCCAACTGGCCTTTACCCTGTCGAACGGATTTACGTTCGTGGAGTACTACCTGAGCCGGGGCATGCACATCGATGATTTCGCCCCCAACCTATCGTTCTTTTTCTCGAATGGTATGGACCCGGAGTACACGGTGATGGGGCGGGTGGCTCGTCGGATCTGGGCGAAAGCGATGCGGAATCGGTATAGCGCCAACGAGCGGGCGCAAAAACTCAAATACCATATTCAGACTTCGGGGCGAAGCCTGCACGCACAGGAAATCGGCTTCAACGACATTCGCACGACGCTACAGGCGCTGCTGGCCGTCTACGACAACTGTAACTCGCTGCATACCAATGCCTACGACGAAGCCATCACTACCCCCACGGAAGAGTCGGTCCGCCGGGCCATGGCAATTCAGCTCATCATCAATCGTGAATTCGGCCTGACCAAAAACGAAAATCCGTTGCAGGGTTCATTCGTCGTGGAAGAACTGACCGATCTGGTGGAAGAAGCCGTGTACCAGGAGTTTCTGGCGATCAACGAACGGGGCGGTGTGCTGGGTGCGATGGAGCGGATGTACCAGCGCAGCAAAATTCAGGAAGAATCGATGTATTACGAGACGCTGAAGCACAATGGCCAACTGCCCATCGTCGGCGTTAACACCTTCCTCGACCCGGCCGGCTCTCCCACCCTGACGCCCGCCGAGGTCATCCGCTCAACCGACGACGAGAAACGGTATCAGGTCGACAGTTGCCGGTCTTTTCAGATCCATAATCAGGAAGCCGCAGCAACGGCTATCGTACAGCTCCAACAAACAGCCCTAACCAACGGCAACGTCTTCGAGAGCCTGATGGAAGCCGCCAAGGTATGCTCATTGGGTCAGCTTACCCACGCCCTCTACGCCGTCGGCGGGCAGTACCGGCGGAATATGTAACAGTTTGTCGTTCGTTGTTTGTGGTTTGCAGTCAGCTACCGCAAGAAGGACTACAAACAACGAATGACAAACACAGAAAAAACAGAGAGCCAGTACCGATGCCGTCAAAAAGTACCCAACCATCGACGCATGACTTGAAGACTGGACTCCCTGTTGCACGGCGGGCAATAGCGTTGACTAGCGATGCACGTGTGTAGTGCGGCAATGACGGATGTTCAGCAGGTGCGTAACGACCAGCCCCGCCGATGCCGCGTAAGCCACGTATTCAAACCATTCACTATATTCTTCCAGCAACAAACCAACGGCAAACAGGGACAAAAAACCCCACATCACCCACCGTATCGGGCTAGCCGCACGCTGGGAAGCCGACCACACGGCAATAACGTTGATAACGATAAACAGGTAATCCAAACTCAAAAAACCGATCCGCAACGACTCATAGTTAAGTAATGTCGATGTCATGACCAGTACAGGCGTAATCAGACAATGAATGATGCACAGTACAGATCCGGTAATACCAACATAGTCAGCCCGATGGCGGGATAGTGATTGATTCATAATGCACACATTGATGGCACGAAGGTAGTTATGAAATCACTTTTTTGCAACATTGTTGCAAAAACATTCTTGCGATCTGTAGTAAACCATAGCTGTGTTGCCCTTGGCAGCTCCCAGCAGTCGGGGGTAATCGGAAACCCGTAAACCGTACACCCCGATTCTTGTTAGTAGTGTATGGCGAAAACCTCCCTTGCAACACTACTTGGCCGCGTCGGGCTTGACTGGTTCCTGCTGGCACTGCTGTCGATGATCGGGCTGGCCCGGCTCTGGCCCGAACCCGGTATGCAGACCGGACCACTGTCGCTATCGGCCTTTACCAACTACGGCGTTTCGCTGATTTTCTTTCTCTATGGCCTGCGGCTTAATTTCGATCAGCTCAAGGTTGGACTGCGTAACTACCGGCTTCACCTGCTTATTCACCTGACAACGTTCATCCTGTTTCCGCTGCTTGTGCTGGGTGTCCGGGCCTTACTGGTCACGCCAGCAACGGCCTTGCTTTGGCTGGGCGTGTTCTACGTAGCCGCCCTGCCCTCTACCGTTTCCTCGTCGGTCGTGATGGTATCGATCGCTAACGGCAACGTCCCGGCGGCTATTTTCAACGCCAGCATCTCCAGTCTGCTTGGGGTATTCATTACTCCGATCTGGATGAGTGCGCTGCTTAGCGCCGGTAGCGGTCAGTTTGACCTAGAATCGATTATTCTGAAGCTGACCATTCAGGTCGTCGTACCGGTGGTACTGGGACTGCTGCTGAACAAACAGCTGGGCTGGTTTGCTGAAAAATACAAAGGTGCTCTCCGCTATTTCGATCAGCTTACGATTCTGCTCATCGTGTACACTGCCTTCTGCGAATCGTTTGCCCTGAATCTGTTTCGTAACCTGTCGGTGGCCGATCTTGGCCTGCTGGCCGTGGGTATGCTGGCGCTGTTTTTCATTGTCTTTGGCTTCATTACCGTCATTAGTCGGCGGCTGCATTTTAGCCGTGAAGACCGAATTACGGCCTTGTTCTGTGGATCCAAAAAATCGCTGGTACAAGGTAGCGTGATGGCCAAAGTGCTGTTTCCGGGCAGTACGGCCGGGGTTGTGCTACTACCGATCATGATCTATCACGCTCTGCAACTGATCGTAGCCATTATCCTGGCGAAGGCAATGGCCAACTGGAAGCCTATTCCGCAGCCTGTTTCCGATGATTCAGCCACCCGCTGACGCCACTCCACCCCTAAAAAAGTCGGTTCAGCCTGGTTTGTCAGCTAGTCGGTTAAACGCTTGGTGGTCGATTGTCTCTAACCGTCAGTTAACCACCAATTACCAACTGACATGAAAAAGACACTCATTGCCGCCTTTTCGCTTTTCGTATTGACCGCCGGTAGCAGCATGGCCCAGCGCGTGTACCAACGTCCGTTCGACAACCGTCCCCCTGCCTACGGCAATCAGGGCTATCCGAACAACCCCAACGATGAGTTTCGCGATGAACTGAAAATAGAACGGCTCGACGCTATTGTCGGCCTGTCGCGTCGGCAGGAGAAGCAGTTACACCGGATCGAGGACAACTACGACCACCTGTTCGCTACGTCGCGTTTTACCCCCGAAGGTCTCCGGCAGGCCCGCGCCCGCAAGCGCGATGAAATGCTGTCGGTATTGAATCGCTCGCAACGTGAACGGCTGTTTGCCGCCCAGCAGAACCAACGTCCCGGCCGCCCCGGTGGCTTCTACGGACGCCGGTAGTCAGTATCGTTTACGATTTATGGTTCAATGGTCAAAGTTATGTTATTGATAACTTTGACCATTGAACCATAAATCGTAAACCCAACAATTACCTTTGCCGGACCATTTCCGGGACGTTTTGACTACTCAATCACGCTTATCCGACGCCGACTCAGCGCTCATTTCCAGGGCTCCTTTCGGTCCTGATTTTATCTGGGGAACGGCAACAGCCGCCTACCAAATCGAAGGAGCCGTTGACCGAGACGGCCGTGGCCCATCGATCTGGGATACGTTCAGTCATCAGCGCGGGAAGATCAAAACCGGCGAACACGGCGACATTGCCTGTGAATTTTACGATCGCTACGAAGACGACCTGCGTCTGCACAAAGCCCTCGGTTTTCCCCACTTCCGGTTTTCGATAGCCTGGTCCCGCATTTTGCCCGACGGATTGGGACCGCAGCACGGCGGCCATGTCAACGAAGCCGGACTGACTTTCTACGACCGACTCATCGACCACTGTCTGTCGCTGGGTATGACGCCCTGGATCACGCTATACCACTGGGATTTACCGCAGGCGCTAGAAAACCTTGGTGGCTGGCCCAACCGCAAAATCGTCGACTGGTTTGCCGATTACGTTGACGTGTGTACGAAAGCGTTCGGTTCTAAAGTCAAGCACTGGATTATCCTGAACGAACCCCTGGCCTCGTCGGTGCTGGGATATTTTACGGGAACACACGCACCCGGCCGACGGAGCCTGCGGGCGTTGCTGCCCAGTATTCACCACACGGCACTGGCGCAGGCAGAAGGGGGCCGGGTCGTTCGGCGCAATGTGCCCGATGCCCATGTCGGCACTACCTTTTCCTGTTCCCCCGTCGATCCATATACAGACTCTACCCGCGACCGGGCCGCAGCCAAACGTGTCGACGCGCTGCTGAATCGACTCTTTATCGAACCGGCCCTGGGGATGGGCTACCCGACCGATGAATTATCGTTTCTGAACGGCATTTTCAAGAAGCATGCCCAGCCCGGCGATCTGGAAAAGCTGGCCTTCGACTTCGATTTTGTGGGGCTGCAACATTACTTCCGCGTAGTTGTCGAACATACTTATTTTGTACCGTATATCTGGTCGAAAGATATTTCTCCGCTAAGCCGGGGGGTGCAGACGATTACCGAGATGGGCTGGGAGGTCAACTCCGACAGCTTGTACCGGGTTATCCAGCAGTTCAGCCAGTACGAAAACATCCGTAAGCTGTACATTACGGAAAGTGGGGCTGCGTTCTACGACACCGTGCAACGGGGCCATGTCCATGACCCGCAGCGTATCAGCTACCACCAGGATTATTTGCAGAGTGTGCTGCGGGCAAAAAATGATGGCTTCGCCGTAGACGGTTACTTCGTCTGGACGTTTCTCGATAACTTCGAATGGGCCGAAGGGTACCGCCCCCGCTTCGGCCTGGTATACGTCGATTTCCGTACGCAGCAGCGCATCGTCAAAGATTCCGGCCACTGGTTTCAGCAACTGCTAACTGACCCCGTCGACTGGTCAGCACACCCAAAAGCCCATTAATCGTCAGCCCCGGCGACCGAAGCGATAATTTAGTCCGGCCCGCCAGTACTGGCTGTAAACGCGTGCGGCATACGACCATGAGTTGGGGGTATAGTTAAGTAAGCCGTATGAATAACCTACGTTCAGGCCAAACGATCGATAGCAGCCTGTCAGATTTACGCGGGGCCGTACGTCGACAGTCGGCATATCGTGGTCAGCACCGTACGATCCGAATGGCTCCGCGCTGGCGGTCCGGATTGAGTACGAATCCTGACTGGACAGGCCGTATGCCAGATCGACGCCCGCCGTAACGTCGAGACTGACTTTTGCCGTCCCAAACCGCTTTCCAGCGAAGGGCTGAAGTAGTACATACTGATTTTTCAGCCAGCCCTGCCCGTCAACGGTATTATCGCCAAAATAGAAGTCTCCAATCAGCTCATTGACGATCAGACGGCTGGTGAGCGATTCATATCCCAGTTGGAATCCGGCCAGTAGGCCCTTGCGGCCAACATGTTGCCATTGGCTGGTAAGTCCGTAACTAAACCCACTGGCCTTACCATACGGATGATAGAGTCCCGGTACCATTATCACTTTGCTCGTCTGCGATACGGCACCCGGTCCTCGAAAAGAAAATAGTCCGCTACCTGCCTGTACGCTAAACTCGCTGTGCTGCCCCTGCGCGACACCGAGACCGATTACCCAAAAAAGCGCCGATAGTATTCGTTGCATGTGGTGTAGTTTTTCCGGTTTATACCAACATCTTACCCAAACGTCGGGTTGAGCAGCCAATACCAACTCAACTTGACGTTATGCAGTATCCAGAATTTATTCACGAAGCCAAAGCCGCCCTGGACGTTCAA
>JAKONH010000002.1 GCA_022702045.1 Spirosomataceae bacterium | reverse complement strand
GTACAAGCTGGCAGGAGATGTACAAAGTGTTCAACATGGGCCACCGGCTGGAGGTGTATCTGTCGCCCGGTCATGCCCAAACAGTAATCGATATATCCCAGTCGTTTGGTATTGATGCTCAGGTAGTTGGTCGCGTCGAAGCCTTTTCAGGTAAGCAAGTAACGATTATAGCTGAGACGGGGACTTTTGTCTATTAATTAGTTGCTCCTAAACGAGCTGGGTGGGTATCTTGCGCCGAATTAGCGCATATCCCACCATGAACATACTGAAATGCTGGCTGCTCGGGCCAGCCCTGTTGGCTGCGTTGTCGGCCACCGGGCAAAACCTTCATTTCAAATCGACCGCCCCCGCCTGGGTCGACGGAACACGCAGCAATAATTACACGCAGATCGGTACGCCTGCCGTCGATGTAAGTGTCAACCTGGCCAGTACGGGTAGTGGTAACTTCACACTCGGTACGCCAAAAGGCGTGAGTACCGGCCTGCAGCTAACGGTCAATTTTCCAACGATAAGCGATACGAAAGTTGTTACGATTACTTTCTCGGAAGGCGTACAAAACCTGTCGTTTTCGATTTATGGTATCGACAAAAATGCGACTAGTCAGGATCAGGTAACGATTAGTGGGAAAATTGGTTGGCGAATATCTAGCCCAACATTGACGCCATCTGCGTACGTCACCCAATCAGGGAGCACGCTGACTGGTACGAGCGACGATCCAGGAAGTGCCGCATCGGGGGTAGTTTTTACTGGCTACGTCGATAAGGTAACGATTGTCTTTGGCTGCGGGCCGGCTGCGAATGCCAACCCCGGGGCACAGGGTATCACTATTGGGCATCTGAACTGGGCGGGTCCGCTACCTGTCGAACTGACTTCGTTTACGGCTAAACCAGCCGGCAGCAGTGTTCTGCTAACGTGGGTGACAGCCTGGGAGCGCAACGCTCAGCAATTCGATGTTCAGCGGAGTCAGGATCTGAGTGAATTCAGCACGATAGGCTCGCTACCAGCGCGTGGTACGACCGACCATCGCCAGACCTACACACTGGCCGATGAGTGGCCACTCGGCGGTACGAACTACTACCGACTTCGGCAGGTCGATGGCGACGGCCATGTTGCTTATTCAAAACCGGTCGCGGCTGCGCCCGGCGATACAACTCCGGCGTTGGAACTGCTGGGAAACCCCGTTGATGGGCAAGAAATTCGGGCGCATGTACGTAACATGGCTGGCAGCACATATCGCCTGATGACGCTGTCAGGTCACGAGCTACCCGTTAAGACGACTATCGGCAGCGACGGAATTTTGTGTCTGACTCCATTGCGGTCGCTGTTACCGGGTACTTACTGGTTATGTGCCGATGTAGCCGATCAGCGGCTGACCCGCCCCGTCGTCGTTCGATGAATAACCATTTTGTCCACTATACAGACTAATCTTCTGGCTTTGCTGTTTGTCTAGTACACGTTATTATACGTATATGCTATGAGCCGCTGGGTCAATCGCGTTTTCTTCTTATTCTGCTTCCTGCTTGTAACTACGCTTGGCGCACAGCCGCGTAGTGGCTATACACTGGGCGATACTGTCGACGATTTTACGGTCAAAAGCACCGACAATCGCACCGTTACGTTGCGTGACTATCAGTCGCAGAAGGGCCTAATCGTTGTGTTTTCGAGTAACCATTGCCCGTTCTCCAGAACTTACGAAGAACGAATTCAGGCAATCGACCGGCAATTTGCTCCGCAGGGCTATCCCGTGCTGGCTATTATGCCGAACGATCCAGCGGTATACCCAGAGGATTCGTTTGCGAATATGCAGCGCTGGGCCAACGAGCAACACTACACGTACACCTACGCCATCGATGAGTCGCAACAGGCAACCCGACGATTTAGCGCCAGTCGGACTCCGCAGGTGTTCGTGCTGAAACAGACCAACGGGCAGTTTATTCTCGAGTACACGGGCGCTATCGATGACAATCCGCAGGATCGGGCGGGCGTAAAACGAAATTACGTTGATGAAGCGGTGTCCAGTTTGCTGGCGGGCCGGCCTGTATCGACCCCCATTACAAAAGCCGTCGGTTGTGCCGTTAAGCTGCGCCAATAGCGGGGGTATCCGGAATGGCACAGCGTTTGTACCCGTCGAGGTAAATCAAACTACACTACTACAATGAAGAAGACACAACTCGTACTCAATCAGGTAAAGAACGGCGCTGGTATCGTTATGGTCGTTGCTTCGCTGGCGCTCATGCAGGCTTGTGGCTCTGACAACAAAAACGAGTCACGCACCGAAGATGCGATAGAGAATACGGGTGATGCGATCAAAGCCGATACTAAGGATGCCACCGCTGACGCGAAGGCTGATGCGGAAGAGGCAAAAGATAAAATGGATGCCAAAGCCGATGAGGTAGGTGACGATTTCAAACGCGAGCGTGACGAAGCCGTAGCCGATATGAAAGTACAGCGCGACAAGCTAGATACTAAAATCGACGAGCTGAAGGCTAAAATGGACAAACAGAGCGACAAAGCGAAAGCTGAGTCGAAAGAACAAATGGCGAAACTGGAGCAGGAGCGCAAGGAGCTTGGTCAGGACATCGACAAAGCGCAGAACGCCACGGCAGCCGCCTGGAAAGATGTTAAAGCTGGCTTCAAACAAGCAGGCCGAAACATCAGCAACGCCTTCGACAAAGCTGGCGACAAACTGGACAACAACTAAGAATAAATAGGGTAAGCTACCCCGGATACAAAGCCGACGGATGATTTAGTCCGTCGGCTTTCCGTTTATAAATATATCGGCTTAGTGGGTCAATTTCTCCACAAACTGTTTCCAATCAGAAACAGCAGAGCAAAAGAGGGTATATCTAACGAGCAGGCGTAAAAACTGAAAAATATGAACTGTTTACCGGGGGGGAGTAACTTGTATTACAGTCTAAAAACCTGTTATTTTGCGGGCTAAAATGACTATGTAATAGCGAAATGTCTGTTATTAATAAGATTAGAGAACATTCGGCAGTAGCCGTCGGCGTGATCGCTGTCAGTCTACTTCTCTTTATCGTAGGCGGGGACCTGCTGGGAGGCCGTAACCTGTTCGGTGGCAATCAGCAGGAAGTTGGTGAAATAGCCGGGCAGTCAATCGACGTGCAGGATTTCAATGCCAAAGTCGATCAGCTACGGGCCCAGTATGAGCAGCAAACTGGCCGTGCACCGGGCGACCAGGAACTAACTCAGCTTCGTGAGCAAGCCTGGAATCAACTGCTGTTCGATATCGCTTATCAAAAAGAGTTTGACAAGCTGGGGCTGAAAGTATCGCCGGAAGAGTTGTACGATATGGTTCAGGGGAACAATATTAGCCCCGCCGTTCGTCAGGCTTTCACCAACCCTCAGACGGGTGTTTTCGACAAAAGCCAGATCATTAGCTATCTGAAAGGAATGCGTAACCTACCCCCACAACAACAGGCGGCCTGGGCTACGTTCGAACAGAGCATCAGCGAAAACCGCCTGCGCGACAAATACGAAGGTTTGCTTCGGATGTCGAACTACGCGACGAATGCCGAAGCGGAGAAAGAGTATCAGGCGCAAAACACAAAGGCTAACATCAAACTGCTTTTCGTTCCGTATTACGCGATTAACGACACAACGGTTAAGGTTTCGGATTCAGAGCTACAGAGCTACCTCGATAAGCACAAAGACGAGTTTCCCGGTGTAAACAGCCGTTCGATTCAGTACGTAACGTTCTCGGTAGCACCGTCGAAAGAAGACAGTGCTTCGCTCTACACCGAGATCAAAACGCTGGCTCGTGGGCTGGGTGCTGCTGGCAACGATTCGACCTTCGCGCAGCAGAATAGCGACGTTCGCGTACCCTTGTACATGACGGCCGGTGAAATGCCGGAACAACTTCGTGCGTCGATTCCAACCTTTGCTCCGGGCGGTATCTACGGTCCGTTCCGTGAAGGCAACACGTACTTCATCTACAAATATGGGGGTACGAAAACCGATACGAGCTATACCGCCCGTGCCAGCCACATCCTAATTCGTCCGACCGCACAGACGGATTCGGCAAAGGCAGATGCACGTCGTCGGGCGCAGGCAATCCTGGAGCAAATCCAGGGTGGTGCTAACTTCGAAGTACTGGCGCAGCAAAACAGCGCCGATGGATCAGCACAACTCGGTGGTGATCTGGGTGCGTTCAAAAATAACGGTCAGATGGTGAAACCCTTTGAATCGGCGGTGTTCGGTGCTACATCGGCTGGTCTGATTCCTCGTCTGATCGAAACGGATTTTGGGTACCACATCATCAAAGTGACGCAGCCAAAAACCAACCAGTTGTACCGCGTTGTCGGTATTGGTAAAACGATTGCGCCCAGCCAGACAACACGCGACGAAGCTCTGCGCAAAGCCGATCAGTTCGCATCGGGTGTAAGCAACCAGGATGAGTTCAATGCGAAGGTGAAAGAAGAGAAGGGGCTGGTTGTTGCTACGGCAGAACGCGTTCCGGAAGGTGCCAATCAAGTAAACGCCCTAACCGATGCTCGTCAGCTGGTGCGTTGGGCCTTCGAGAAGAAAACGGATGTCGGCGATGTATCGGAACCGTTCGAAATTGGTGACCAGTATGTTGTAGCTGTATTGACGAACAAAACCAGCAAAGACGACGTAAAAGTAAGCGATTACAAAAACGAGCTGACGGCCAAAGTACGCAACCAGTTGAAAGGTGAGCAGATCATCAGCAAACTGGGTAGCGCCAGCGGTTCACTGGAGAGCATCGCCCAGAAATATGGTGCTGGTGCGCTGGTCGAAACGGTTGATGATGTTAATCTGGCTACGGGCTTCCTGCGCAGCGCGGGTGTAGATCCTACGGCACTTGGTAAAGCATTTGGTCTGAAAGCCGGACAGCGGTCGAAGCCGTTTGCGGGTGAAGCCGGTGTACTGATCGTCGAGCCAACGCAGATTACGCCAGCTCCTGCCATTGCGGATTACACGATGTATAAAACGCAGCTTCAGCAGAACAGCGCAGCGCGCACAGGTTTCTACATCAACGAAGCCATTAAAGAAGCCGCTAAAGTTGAAGATAACCGCGCCCGGTTCTATTAATCGGTGTATAGTTTTCAGGTCAACGTTCGCTATTGATCGAACTTAACGAAGAAGGCCCCAGCTAGAGTAGCTGGGGCCTTCTTCGTTGGTTGTCATCGTGGTGATAGCAGATGACGGTTGCTGATTCAGCAAGCCGATCTGACTATTCTTCGATAATCGTGATACTGTTGATCTTGTCACCCTGACGGATTTGGTCGATCACGTCATCGCCTTCAACCACCTTACCGAATACCGTATGGTTCCGGTCGAGGTGGGCAGTGTTCTGCCTGTTGTGGCAGATGAAAAACTGGGAGCCGCCCGTGTTGCGGCCCCGATGTGCCATTGATAGCACACCCCGATCGTGACGCTGGTTTTCGCCGGTCAGTTCACACTCAATACTGTAACCTGGTCCGCCTGCACCCGTGCCGGTTGGGTCGCCACCCTGAATCATGAAGTTGGGGATAACGCGGTGGAACATAACACCGTCGTAAAATCCTTTTTTGGCGAGCGAGATAAAATTATCGACCGTTTTGGGAGCGTCCTGTTCGAAAAATTCGATCAGCATGGTACCCTTATCGGTGTTCATTTGAGCCTTTGGCATAACAAAAACTTGACGGGTTGAGCGTACAAAGGTAAACGATTGCCTGGCATCCCGTATGAGTTACCAGAAATGTGCCCATACACCACCGATTTCTGTAAGTGTACAATGAACAAATTATCCTTAAAATAAGCCAATTACGGGTCCAGCTATTTTTGCTTACTTTGTGTTGATAGTCAGCCTATCAGCCGTTGCCAGCTTACGTGCCGCCGGATTGTTCTTTGCAATGTGCAATTCTACTCAGGTTATGTCAGCATGCCGGTTAAAACTACTCCCGTACTTATCGCTACTACGGTAAGCTACTGGTTCTTGTAAGGGGATAGAGGCCTGATACGCCCGTACCCGGCAACTAACCTTAATCAATTATGAGTCGTATTTATCACGTTGTCACCACTGCCGACTGGGCAACCGCCGAAAATAAGCCGACGTACGAAGCAGGTAGCCTGCAAACAGAGGGATTCATTCACGCATCCGAGCGGGGACAGGTTGCCGGTGTTTTGGAGCGGTACTATAAAGACATAAACAATCTGCTACTGCTCCATATCGATCCCGCCAAGTTGACGTCCGAGCTGCGTTACGAGGTTGCTACCAACAATGAGTTATTCCCCCACATCTACGGTCCTATCAATAGAGAGGCTGTTGTCGACGTAGAGAAGATCGACCGTACGGATCAGGCATGAAGGACCAACCTGTTATGATGAAGCGAGTAATGGCAGTGGCTGGGCTGCTGTTGGCCAATGTAGCCGGATTCGGACAAACGACACCACTCAATGCGCCGGGAGGAGCCGTAACTGTGCAGCCGGGAGCCGGTCCCGCCAATTCACCCGGAACGCTGCAACCACAAACGGCGATCCCTACAGGGCCGACGGCTACAACGATTAACTCGGCAGTTTCGCCCGATGGGAGTGCACCCGCCCCGGCATTGACCGTGAGTGGTTTCAAGCGGTTCGGCGATCCGCTGCTGGAATCCCTGATTCAACTGGGGCTGGACAATAGTCCTAACCTGCGGGCTGCATTGAGCCGGGTCGAAGAAGCCCGGATTCGGGTCGGGATAGCCGAATCGTTTTTGTCACCGTCGTTGCGGAGTTCTGCGTTGGTAACGACGCAGAGCTTGTCGGAGCGACGGCCGTTGTCGATACCGAATCAGGCTGATTTGCTGCCCCGATTCCAACTGAACACTTTTCAGTTTCTACCGATCGATGCCAGTTACGAAGTCGATCTGTTCAAACGAATTCGGCGCACGATCAACGTTGCTGACTTGCAGGCGCAGGCTAGTGAGGCTGACTTTCAATCGTTCCGGCTGACGTTAGCCTCCGATATTGCCCGTACTTACCTGCTCATTCGGGGAAACGATGCTGAGCAGGGGGCATTCACTCGAAACATACAAGCCCGCGATTCTACCCTGGCGATTCTGCGGGAACGCTTCCGGGCGGGTCTTATCAGTCAGATCGATGTGCAGCGAGCCGAAACGGATTATGCTACTCTTCAGGTAACGCTGAAAGGGCTATCCCGTTCGCGCATCGAACTGGTCAACGGGCTGGCACAACTCTGTGGTCAGGACCCAAACCAGTTCTCGGTTGCTACTGGTGACCTGCCCGATCGGGTGCCCCAGTACCCGTACGTGACCGTACAGATCGATCAGTTGCAGCGCCGGCCTGACCTGTTGCAGTATGTCCGACAAAACCAGATTGCTACGGCGCAGGTGCAATTACAACAGGCTAGTACGCAGCCACGCGTTACACTGGTCGGATCGGCAGGTGTATTATCGGGCCGGATCGGCCCCTGGTTTACGCCCAGTGGGGCAACTTACCTCGTTGGCGTGAACGCGTCGGTACCGCTTTATGAAGGACACCGGGCCCGGCGGACTGTTGCACTTGCCCGACAGCAGACACAGACTAATCAGCAGACGTACCAGCAAGCACTGCAGTTGGCCCTGCGCGACGCAGAAACGGCACTGGATAACCAAAGTCTGCTGCGACAACAGATTGAGCTACAGCAGCAAACGCTGACACTGGCACGTCGGACGGAGCGCTACAACCGGGAGTTATACATTCGTGGGCTGGCGACTTATCTGGAAGTACTTGATGCGCAACGGACTATACTGACGGTAGAGCAGCAACTGGCGCAGCTACGTAGTCAGGAGGCACAATACGCCGTTGCGCTACTGCGTGCCGTTGGTGGCGACTATCAGTAAGTGGGCAAACGGTACGATTTATGCCGTTGATACGTTGCTACCCATTCAATCATTTCCTGCGTCCGGCTAAACCTTTTGCTGTAGATTCGGGTAAACTTGCCATGTATTTGGTTCGTATTTCCACCAATTACGCTTCTATTACTGTATGAATCATACGTATGTAATTATCATGGCCGGAGGGGTTGGAACCCGTTTCTGGCCATTTAGTCGTACAAGCTATCCAAAGCAATTTCACGATGTTCTGGGTACCGGCCGTACGCTTCTCCAGCAAACGGCTGACCGCTTCAATGGCATCTGTCCCCCCGAAAATATTTTTATCGTTACGAGTTCGCTGTATCGGGACTTATGCATGCAGCAACTCCCTCAGCTACACAGCGATCAAATTTTGTGCGAGCCAGTTGCGCGGAATACGGCCCCCTGTATTGCCTATGCCTGTTATAAGATTGCCCAGCGTGATCCAGAGGCTAACGTCGTTGTGGCGCCTGCTGATCACATCATTCTGAAGGAAGAAGAGTTTCAGCGCACAATTAAAACGGCGCTGGATGCTACACAGAGCCGGGATATCCTGGTAACGCTCGGCATTCAGCCCAGCCGCCCCGATACCGGTTATGGCTACATCCAGTACGTGCCGGGGGGGGATGAGCCAGTAAAAAAAGTAAAGACGTTTACTGAAAAACCAAATCTGGAGTTGGCTCGTCAGTTCGTCGACAGTGGCGAGTTCGTCTGGAATGCGGGTATCTTCGTCTGGAACATACAGTCAATCACCAAAGCCTTCAAAGCGTATCTGCCCGAAACCGCCGAGATTTTTGAAGAAGGCGCTGCCGACTACTACCAAGATAGCGAAGCGCGGTTTATCGACAAGGCCTATTCGCTTTGCGGTAGCGTGTCAATCGATAACGGCATAATGGAAAAGGCTGACAACGTGTATGTGGTGCTGAGCGACTTTGGCTGGTCGGATCTGGGAACATGGAAGTCACTGTACGAAGTATCTGACAAGAACCAAGATCTGAACGTTGTCGATGGCCACGTGCTATTGTACGATACCAAAAACTGCATCATCAAAACGCCGAAAGAGCGGCTGGTTGCTATCAACGGGCTTGACGGCTATATCGTCGCCGAATACGACAACGTGCTGATGATTTGCCGTAAGGAAGACGAACAGAAAGTAAAAGCGTTCGTAGCCGATGCAAAAGAGCGCGGTGGCGAGTACGTATAGGTCTGTCGGTTACAGCAGAAAAATAGGTAAAACGGGTACGGATTTAGCGTCCGTACCCGTTTCGTGTTTGTGGGGCTTTATTTTTGCTGCAAAACCTATGTAATAAGCTGTATCGTGAAACACCAATTTACATTCCTAACCTTCCTGCTGTTACTAAGTGGGCTACTAAGCTGCAACTCACCCGAAACCATATCAACTGGTCCGGCGGATGGGCGCGTGGCGGGAACGTGGCGGCTGCTCGAACGGCAATATCTGAAAGATTCGCTGTATACGGTCAAGATCGATACCATCGTACAAACTCGCGATACCAGTTACCTGACCGTCAGACGCTATACGGCTATGCCCGCGCAGACCTTAACATTCGCAGGCGATGGTACACTCAGCGCCAGCGGAAGCGAAATGTCGTACTACTTTCCGATGCACTCGTTTCGCGTCGACACGTCGTATCCCGACAGTCTGTTCATGAACTTCTACATTACATCGAACCGCGCGACGACGTTCTCCCGGCAACAACTACAGTTCCGTAACGACACTATGCTTTTTATTCCGAGCAGCGATGCGTACTCAAAATTCCTGAAAGTGCGCTAGTTATTGTTGATTCAATTGTTCCCAGGCCTGCGCCCGGATGGGTGTCTGCTGTCCGGCTTTGGTAGCCAGTACGATCTGCGACGGGTCGGCGGTGAGATAGCCGATCGCCGTGATACGCGAACTAGTCGACAATTTCTCATACTCCTGCGGGCGTACGGTGAACAGCAATTCATAATCTTCGCCACCGTTCAGGGCTGCCGTGATCGGACTGATACTGAATTCTTCAGCGGCCAGATACGACTGATCATCGATCGGTAAATTTTCATCGAACAAAACGGCGCCCGTCTTCGACTGTCGGCAAAGATGCAGCAATTCCGACGCTAGGCCATCCGACACGTCGATCATAGCTGTCGGCCGAACACCCAGGTCACGTAACTCATGAACGACGTCGGTTCGGGCGTCGGGGCGGAGTTGCCGCTGAACCAGATAGGTCCGCTCTTCAGACAGGTTGGGCTGCATATTGGGGTCTGCGAGAAAGACCTGCTTCTCACGTTCAAGTAACTGCAATCCCAGGTAAGCCGCGCCCAAATCCCCTGTTACGCAGATCACGTCGTTGGGTTGGGCCGTACTGCGGTACGTAATCAGGTCTTTGGGTACCTTACCCAATACGGAGATTGACAGAATCAGGCCCGATCTCGACGAAGATGTGTCGCCCCCAACCAGGTCGACGTTATACGCTTCGCAGGCCGCCCGAATACCTTCGTATAATTCATCGACGGCTTCAACCGGGAACCGGCTGCTCAGGCTCAGACCTACCGTCACCTGAACGGGCAAGCCATTCATAGCAGCAATGTCAGAAACGGCGAAGGTGATCGCCTTGTAGCCGAGGTGCTTTAGCGGAACGTAGGTCAGGTCGAAATGGATGCCTTCGACCAGCATGTCTGTTGCCAGTAAGCCGTAGTGGGCATCGTCCCAGGTGAAGACGGCGGCATCGTCGCCAATACCGAGTACGGTTTCGGGGTGAGTGGGGGCGGGCGTAGCTTGCCGGATACGGTCTATAAGGCCGATTTCGCCCAGTGCATTTAGATCAGTCATGTGATCGGATTGTCGGTTGTCAGCGGCTGATGATGCTGCAAGGCAACAAAAAAAGCCGTTTCCTGTGGGTAGGGAACGGCTCTGTACTAAAAATGGTTTGCGACCAACTACGGATTCGACAGGGTATACACAGCCGTTCTACCGCCGATTTTCTGACTCGCTGTTGTGCGGGTTATTACCAGTTCGGTGTCGCTGATGCTGTTGATTGTATAGGATATGGTACCATTCGTGCCGGTTGGCTGTGGCTGTAAGGCGGTTAGTGTCAACTGTTGTGGATTATCCTGTACGGAATACGTGCCGACAAAGGTGTTGCCGTCGAACTCAGTCAGGCGTACCGTTGGCGCCGACGATAAGTCAAGTTTAAAGTTATTATAGGCGCTTACGTTGCTGGTTCCGCCACGTGTATAAACGGTGTTGCCATTCTCTGTCACAACGCGGGCTGTCCAGGCTTTAGCAATGCGTTCCGATAGGGGAGGAGTCTTTGAACTAGGACAACCCATCAGAATACCAGCTATCGCCAGGATCGAGAAAATGGGAAGGAATGAGGTCTTTCTCATGAGTAAGCGTTGCATAAAACAGAAGTGGCTAAAGTTACGCTAATTTTGTCGTTACCCACAAATAGTACACCACCGGTCAATAAATATCAAACAAGTGGCTCACTTACCTGCT
>JAKONH010000635.1 GCA_022702045.1 Spirosomataceae bacterium | reverse complement strand
CGACGTTACCCATACCATCGACCAGCTGCGCGACGCCTTTGCTGATAAAATGGGGGCCGATACCCAGGGCGGCTACCAGCCTCACCTCGATTTCAAAGATGAAGCGCCTTGGAACACCGTCCGGCTTGCTGGTCGATTGATGAGCTTCCGTATTATGGGGAGCGCATCGTTTGCCGAAATGCAGGACTCGACAGGCCGGATGCAGCTGTATTTCCGGCGCGACGACCTTTGCCCTGGCGACGATAAAACGTTGTACAACACAGTGTTCAAAAAGCTGCTCGACATTGGCGACATCATTGGTGTCGAGGGCTATGTCTTTACCACGCAAACGGGTGAACTGTCAGTATATGTACAGTCGTTTACAATTCTAAACAAGTCGCTACGGCCCCTACCGGTAGTGAAGGAAGTCGTCAACGACAAAGGCGAGAAAGAAACCTACGACGCGTTCACCGATCCCGAGCAGCGTTACCGGCAACGGTACGTCGATTTGATTGTGAACCCGCAGGTGCGCGACGTATTTGTGAAACGGACCAAGCTGGTCAACTCGATCCGGCAGTTCCTAAGCCAGAAAGGGTATCTGGAGGTCGAAACACCAATTCTGCAGCCTATCCACGGGGGCGCTACGGCTCGTCCGTTCCAGACGCATCACAACACGCTGGACATGACGCTGTATATGCGGATTGCCAATGAGTTGTACCTTAAACGGCTGATCGTAGGCGGCTACGATGGCGTGTTCGAGTTTGCCAAGGACTTCCGCAACGAAGGTATGGACCGGACCCACAACCCGGAGTTTACACAGGTCGAATTCTACGTGGCCTACAAAGACTATCTCTGGATGATGGATACCATCGAAGAGATGGTGGAGAAAGTAGCCATCGATGTCGCTGGTACGACGAAGGTGACGGTGGGCGACAATATCATCGACTTCAAACGGCCCTGGAAGCGGCTAACTATGTTCGAAGCCATTCAGGAATACACCGGTATCGATGTTTCCGAGATGGAAGAAAACCAGTTGCGGCAGGTGGCTGAAGACCGGGGTATCAAGACCGACTCGTCGATGGGTAAGTCGAAACTGATTGACGAACTCTTTGGTGATGCCTGCGAGCCTAACCTGATTCAGCCGACGTTCATTACGGATTATCCCGTCGAGATGTCGCCCCTGACGAAGAAGCACCGTAGCAAAGCCGGGCTGGTCGAGCGCTTCGAAGCCATTTGCAACGGTAAGGAAATCGCGAATGCCTATTCCGAACTAAACGACCCCATCGATCAACGCGAGCGGTTTGAAGAGCAGCTCCGGCTGGCTGAGCGGGGCGACGAGGAAGCAATGGCGCTGGATGATGACTTCCTCCGGGCCCTCGAATACGGTATGCCGCCAACAGCGGGTGTCGGCCTGGGTATTGACCGGCTGGCGATGATTATGACCAATCAGCCGTCTATTCAGGATGTACTATTTTTCCCGCAGATGCGTCCCGAGAAGAAGCAGGAGCAGTCAGGCGAAGCCGATTTCCTGGAAGCGGGTGTACCAGCCGAATGGATTCCAGCCCTGCAAAAGCTAAATATCCTGACCGTCGAACAGCTTCGTGCCACCAGTCCGAACAAGCTGTTCAACGACCTTGGCGGTGCCCGTAAGCGGCTGAAGCTGGATATTCCGATGCCAACCATGGCCGACGTTCACGGCTGGACGGGGCATTGAGTGAAGATACAGACATTGGAATCAGCCGTTTTATTTACCAACAGAAATGCCCCGGCTCTGCTAATGAGCCGGGGCATTTCTGTTATAAAGTGTAAAGTGGGCATACTACTTCTTCTCAGCAGTTGCGCCGTCCTGCTTGGCAAACTCACCGGCCGCCTTGATTTCGATTTCTTCGCTGACAACAGCACCACCCGACGAGCCGACACCGAAGTCGGTACGCTTGATCGTTCCATTTACTTTTAAACCCGCTTTCTCCATCTTACCGCGTGGGCTGTCCATTGTAACAGGGCCGGTTAGTACAGCGTCGAGGGTGACGGGTTTAGTCACACCGTGCATCGTCAGGTTGCCGGCCATTTTATATTTTTTACCGTCTACTTTCTGAAACGACGTGCTCTTAAACGTGATTGTCGGGTATTTGGCTGCGTCGAACCAATCAGGTGCTTTCAGGTGACCGTCGCGCCGTTCGTTGTCAGTGTTTACGCTGTTCACGTCAGCAGTAAGCTCAACAACGGCATCCGACAGATCAGGTTTGTTAGCTGTCAGCTTGGCGTCGAAGGTTTTAAAATTTCCATCGACCTCGCTTAGCATCAGGTGGGTCACGGTAAAGCCTACTTTCGAGTGCGCTTTGTCGACCGTCCAGGTCTGGGCGTTTACAACCGAAGCCGTGAGCAGGGCGGCAACGGATAGAGCAAATAGTTTCATAGAGATACTGTTGGTTGGTTGAAACTGAAAAAGAAGAATACTGGCTTATCCTACTGTGAATGAGTTCCTTGTATAGACTTGTCTCAGACAACAGAGTGCCGGTCGGCGCTTCCATGTCTGAGGCAAGTACGACTAGCGGGGCCGACCGCCACCGGCGGGAGCGCTTTGCGCGCCGGCAGCATCGCCACCGCCATCGCCTTTTACATCGTCGTTATTGATCGATTTACCTTTTCGGCGGTTTTCCTCGTAGGTCATTTTCCCAATACGATAGGTGAACGTGACTTTCACGTTTGAATTGTAGAGGTGATTAACGTTGACCTGCGAGATCAGTGGCGAATCGAGTGTAGTGCGCATCGTTACGCCGTTGCCGACAAAGTTTTCGCCCGCGATACCGATGCTGCCGCGCTTGTTGGCAAGGTCTTTCCGCACACCCAGCGAGTACATATAAAAGCCACCCATCGTACCCTGTAGCTGCGGGTTTGGTCCCCGGAAG
>JAKONH010000605.1 GCA_022702045.1 Spirosomataceae bacterium | reverse complement strand
GTCCGACTACCCTTACGGCTGACTAACTCGAAATATATCCGTTCGATGAGTCTGTCGACATATTACAATTACCAGCAGGTGACGGGCTATGACCTACCTGTCCGGTACGCAACCGAAGTTGGTTTCGCGGGATCACTTAACGCCCTGACATATGGGTTCAGTTTTTCGCAGGTTATCCGGCAAAGCAAACGGGATGTGGCTCCTCGCTGGGGTCAGGCGCTATCGGTCAGCTACCGTAACACGCCTTTCGGTGGGCAGTTGCAGGCTAGTCAGCTGGCAGCGCAGGGACTGCTGTACGTACCGGGCCTGGGGAAGCATCATTCGCTACGCTTGCGGGGCGGGTATCAGCAGCAAGGTGCCAACGACACCTACGTATTCAGCCCGGCGGTGTCTTACCCGCGCGGGCAGGCTTATGTCAGCACGACGCAATTGTACACGACCAGTGCTGATTATCGGTTACCCCTGGCCGACACCCACTGGTCGCTGGGGCGGCTCGCTTATCTACAACGGGTAAAAGCCAACGTGTTTTATGACTTCGCGCAGGGAACGAACTACCAGTATCAGACCGCTGGATTCGACCTGTCGCTGGTCTTCAACGTGTTGCGGATCAGAACGCCATTGGAAGCTGGTATCCGTGCCATCTATAATGTACAGACCGGCAGACCATTGATTCAGCCACTGGTGATTGATATTGGATTCTAGAATCGGTCTCCCCGAATTGGCTGATCGTGCTTGATGTCCATATAGTGCCAGCGGCCCCGGCTGGGGCCCGGTTGGGTCAGGCCCATTTTCTGGTCAACATCGCGGAATAGTCGTCGACTAACGGGTAGCCAGGTAGTACCAACCAGTACTTCCGCTGTTTTTGGTGCTATCAACCGAACTTTGACGATATATCGCGGATTGACAGCGTATTGTCGGTGCAGCCGGATAAATGTAGGCAGCTCAGCCAGACACGCTTTTAAGGTCTTTGCCAGCAACCAGTTGGTTTCGTCCGTGCAATAGATTGTCGTGTAATTACTGTTACTCGACAGGTAGCTTATCGCGTCAGACTGGCTGACCAGATTAATTCGCTTCATCAATGTGCTTTGTTGTTCAACAACATATACGGTTTTAAAATCAGTACCGATTCTATCCCCCCTGATTTAGTAGACTAACAACTATCACACCAACTGCGAGTCAAATCACGCGTCATTCGCCTTGCATCACTAGCCGTCCGTACCTACCTTTGCGGCTCCGTTAAGTGAAGTGATTTTTGTTTTACCTGCTTGACTGTAAAGAGAGGTGTCCGAGTGGTTGAAGGAGCACGCCTGGAAAGTGTGTATACGGGCAACCGTATCGAGGGTTCGAATCCCTTCCTCTCTGCAAATGCGTAAACCGCTGATAGATAGCTCCAAGCGAGTGCCCGTTACAGTTTTGTAACGGGCTTTTTTATATATATTCTGTTCCCTTTCAACTGGTTTACATCTTCCTGAAATCTGTTCTGAACGCGCCACACTAATTGAATAGTATCCATTTAAATTGAAACTAGGCGGTTACTTGCGGTTACATTCATTTCTTTGAAAGATTTGTCGGTAATCAGCTTCGACTTAGTATTTTAATATATTTTTAATATTTATTTCTACTGGGAAGACTGAAAAAGAAAAAGGTTTGAACACAATGGCATACCTTTCTACCAATCAAAACTGACCGATGCTGGTAGGCTATAGTTGTCGAACCCTACCGGCCGATAAGTCTCAATTAGTAGAAAAGCCTTCGTTGATTGACAGCTGTACCTGACATCAGCTTTCTCGTAGCTTCAGTCCGGTGTTGTTTGCTCACTTTCCTGGCCCAAATGCTAACCGAAACCAGCCCTTCCAAGTCTATCTAATGAAGTCCAATTCTGGCAAGTACCGTCAGCAACAGATGATTCACCAAATTGTATTGTAAAGCCAGCACCCACTAAACGGCTCTGGAGTCAGGGCGATCTTGAACAATAGTAACTCGATTGGCTCACAAACGATGACTCCACCTGCGCTGGTGCCATTACTATCAATGGAAGAATCTGCTAACGGAAGAGCGAGAGGACCGGCGCCACCTGGAGCAACTGCATCTGCAGCAGACAAGTCAGGCCCTTTTGCAGACCAATGGTAGCCGGGTAGCGCCGTTAATCAGAGAGCACCTGGTCAGTTTGGCCCAGGTACGGAGTCAGTTGCAACAGAAACGGCTTATCCTTAAAGCGGTTCAGACCCAGCATATGGATACCTTGCGGGGGGGGACTTACACAAACTGAGATAGTTTTGTTGTGCGATTTGTTCCAAACGCTTTCTGCACTGAGACAACCTTGACAAGTCCTTATCAATCAGTGATTACCTGCTATCAACTTGGTGAGCCTGTGTCTCCGTTGAGTGCTATTTACTGGACGGAAAACTGTGGCTGCTAATAAATGCATACTTTTGGGACTAGCTATACGTGTGAACAGCGGATAGTAAATACTCCTCTTTTACTCTATATTTTAACACAGCTAGTAACAGAATACACACGGTTAAGCGTCTCACCGTCCATGAAAAGTCTTTTCTCGGAACAAACCCTAATTCCGTTTCTAGAGCAATTCGATTTTTCACTTGTTCTTCGTGCCGATCCGCCACAGTATACGATACTGGTTGTTAGTGACCAGGCCGAACAGCTGCTGGGCTACCAACGTACGCAACTGGTAGGTAAGTCCCTTATCGATGGATTCAGTAATCTACCCATCGATCCGGTTGGCAACGAGCGGTTTCGACAGGCGCTGGATGAGGCTGTTCAGAACCGACAGGCGATCACATTGCCCCCTTACGAGCAACCCAACAATGCGGGTACCGGCAGTATCTACCTGAAGAAGGCACTGAAACCCATTGTCGATACCAGTCATCAGGTTACCTATGTTCTTGTCACTACAATTGACATTACGCAGCAGGTACTGGCGCAGCAAGCCGCCGAGCAGAGCGAACAACGATTACGTGCCGTCATTCGACAGGCGCCGGTAGCCATTGCCCTCTACCGAATGCCTGATATGGTACTTGAACTGGCCAATGAACGCATGCTTGCCTTATGGAATAAATCGGCAGCAATCATCGGGAGCCCATTAGCCAACATCGTAACCGATGCTGATTTACAGGAAATGCAACCCATTATAAAGGCTGTTTTTACCAGTTCAATTCCTTATCACGGTACGCACGTTATATCGGTAGCTCAATCTGGAGGTAAACAGCAGAACCGGTTCTTCAATCTGGTTTACTCTCCCGTACGCGACTGCCACAGTACGACTACATCAGTCCTGTCGATTATCACCGACATCACCCAACAGGTATTGGCTAGCCAGGCCGTTAAAGCCAGCGAACAGCGATTGCAGGGCCTTATTGATGAATCACCCATGGCCATTGCCGTTTACAGAGGGCGGGACTTAACAATCGAGCTGGCCAACGACGCGATGCTGGCTATGTGGGGGAAACCCGCTTCAGTGATCGGCAAACCGCTGCGTCTGGCATTACCAGAACTGGAAGGTCAGCCATTCCTGCAACAGTTGGATGACGTTTATACAAGCGGCATTACCTACCAGGCGCGGGAAGCATCCGTTACCGTCGAAATTGATAAATCGCTTGTTACCTCGCACTACAATTTTACGTATAAACCGCTTGTAAACGAAGCCGGACAGGTATACGCGATTCTGAACGTAGCAGTCGACGTCGAAGAGAGCGTGAAGAACCGGTGGCACCTACAGGAAAGTGAGGACCGCTACCGACAACTGGCCGCGCAACTGGAAGAACGCGTGCAACAACGCACGCATGAACTCGACGCCATGAACGATGTACTGCGCCGGTCCAACGAAAACCTGGAGCAGTTCGCGTATATCGCCAGTCACGATTTGCAGGAACCCCTGCGCAAAATTCAGCAGTTTGGCGACTTGCTTCTGAATCAGTATAAAGAACAGTTGGGCACCGGTATCGATTATCTGCAACGGATGCAGTCGGCCGCCTGGCGTATGTCGACCCTGATTCGTGAACTGCTTAGTTTCTCCCGTATTTCAATCAGTAGCCACCAACATTGGGACCAGCAGGTCGCCCTTGGGCCATTGATTGCCAGCATCGAAGATGACCTCTCGGTAGCCATTCAGGAAAGCGGTACAGTAATCGAATCAGATCAGTTGCCTACCGTACAGGGCGACGAACTTCAACTGAGGCAGTTATTCCAGAACTTACTCAGCAACGCCATCAAGTTTCGGCGTCCCGGCGTAGTACCCCACATTCGCATTACCTGCCAAACCGTTACGGCTGAAGCGATACCAGCCGCTACTATTCCGGCCAGCCGGGAAGCTCAGTTCTATTGTATCGAGGTACATGATAATGGTATTGGTTTCGACGAAAAATACCTTGACCGTATCTTTCAGGTTTTTCAGCGGTTGCATACCAAGCATAAGTATCAAGGAACGGGTATTGGGCTGGCCATTTGTGAAAAAGTCGTAACGAATCATGGAGGAGCCATTCACGCCAGTAGTCAGCCCGGTCAGGGGGCAACGTTTAGTATTTACCTGCCCGTGAACGATCCCCGCCAACCAGACGCCGTCCAACTTCACTAGCTATCCTTCATGCGCGCCAACGACGAGCTGATTCTCTTTCTATCAGTCCTGAAATGGCTGCTGATCTCAACGCTTATCGGTTGCGTAGTCGGACTGGGCGCGTCGGCGTTTATTCGCTTCATTCATTTCGTTATCGAGCAGGGCAATCGCTACGAATACGTTTTCTTCCTGTTACCCGTCAGCTTTTTCACGGCCAACCTGTTAAGTCAGTTCGTATTGAAACGGCATCTTGGCACCGACGCGCTAATCGCGGCTATCAACAAAAACTACGGTAAGATCGAGGGCAGCTTCATCCCGACCAAAGTAGTAAACGTCGTGCTGATTCTGGCAACGGGTGGATCGGCGGGGAAAGAAAGTCCCTGCGCACAGATCGGCGCGGGGATCGGTTCAGTATTCGCCAATCTGTTTCGTGTCGACGATGTTGACCGGCGAAAAATGGTGCTGTGCGGGTTCTGTGCGGGCTTCGCCTGTGTGTTCGGCGCGCCACTGGCGGGGGCCTTGTTCGGCATCGAGATTCTGGCCGTCGGTGTGATTTTGTATGATGTGTTACTTCCCGCTTTCGTCGCGTCGATTACGGCCTATCAGGTGTCGTCGGCGCTGGGCGTGACGTTCTTTTACTACCCGCTCACGTTTGTGCCCGCCTTCGGACAGGGCTTTTTTCTCAAGCTGATGGCAGGCGGTCTATTCTTCGGTCTGTGCGCCTACGGGATGATCTGGGCAATCCGTACCAGTACCCGCACCGTGACGGGCATCCCCATCTGGCGACCACTCAAAGGTTTACTGGGAGGTGCGGTCCTGGTTTGTCTGACCCTGCTGTTCTCTCGCGACTATTTGGGGCTGGGACTGAACCTGATCGAGTCGTGCGTACGCGGAGTACCCATCGTCGGCTACGCGTTTCTGCTCAAAGCCCTCTTTACCATCATTACGCTCAGTATCAGCCGCAGCGGCAGTGTCATAACGCCCATTCTCTTTATTGGTGCGACGGCGGGCAGCTTCTTTGGCGACCTTGTCGGGGCGGACCGGGCCACCTTTGCTGCAATCGGATTCGTCAGCTTGCTGGCCGGCACGACAAACACGCCGATTGCAACGAGCATTCTGGCCATCGAGCTGTTTGGCGCTGCCGTAGCGCCCTATGCCGCCGTGTCGTGCGTCATTAGCTTTTTGCTGTCGGGCCACCAAAGTTTATACACATCGCAGGTATTAGCCGTGGCCAAATCAAGGAGAATACAGGCCC
>JAKONH010000601.1 GCA_022702045.1 Spirosomataceae bacterium | reverse complement strand
GCTCTATCATCTACCGTACTGCTTTCCCTCTTTGCCCTGGCTGCCTGTAACACAGCCGAGAATCCGGACGTACCCACGTCGGAAGTCGTGCTTAAATCATACTCGACCAATCCGGCCCTGGTCAAGTCGCTGAGCGGATTCAGTGATCTGCAGGTGATGCCGCTGATCAGCTCCGACGATAAGCTGGAGCAATCGCCGAGCTTCGTCTACGGTGGTCAGCCCGACGGTGCCGGCCTGATGAAAAACCCGAATGGGGAAGGCTACATTTTCATTACCAACCACGAATACCTCCGCTCGGCGTCGCGGGTGATGCTCGATAAAACCTTCAAACCGGTGAAGGGTGAATACGTCGTCAACTACGACGGGGGTACGTGGCGGCTTTGCTCGGCTACCCTGGCGACGCCCGAGGTCCACGGCTTCGGCCCACTATTCCTGACGGCGGGCGAAAGTGGCTCGGAGTCGATGGTACACGGCATCAATCCAGCGGGTGCGGCTGATCCCACGAATAAAAACCGGGTGCTGCCTGCCCTTGGTAAAGCGTCGATGGAAAACGCTGTGCCCCTGCCGAAAGATGCATACACGGGTAAAACGGTCGTAATTATCGGTGAAGATGACAGCAACGGTCAACTGCTGGCGTACGTGTCGAATACGGTGGGCGATCTGGAGCGGGGAAAATTGTATTTCCTGCGGGCCAAAAATCAGGATCCCGTCGAAACCAGCATGGAGGTAGGTAAAACCTACGACGTAGAGTTCGTAGAAGTCGACAATGCCAGCGCATCGACCGGATCGCAGATTGCTGCACAGTCGGTGGAGAAAAAAGCCATTCAGTTTGCCCGTGTTGAGGACGTCGACTACCGCAAAGGCGGTGGCGCGAATAGCCGCGAGGTGTACTTTACCGCCACCGGTGTCAGCCAGAGCGACAAAAAAACACCGGTAACCGGAAAGACCATGTGGGGCCGGGTGTACCGCCTGGTGATGGACGCCAGCAATCCGCTGGCTGGTAAGCTGACGCCCGTAATCGACGGCAATGTCAACCCCGGTAACAGCATCGTCAACCCCGACAACCTGTGCGTGACCACTAACTACGTTTACATTCAGGAAGATGGCGACTCGTTCTACCTCGACAACAAGCACGACGGTCGTATCTGGCAGTTCAATATCGCTACCGGTGAGAACAAACCAATGCTGGAAATGAACCATCAGCGCGATAATTCGACCTTCAACAGCAAATACAACACGACCAATACGCAGTTGCTCAGTTCCTGGGAGTACGGTGCCATGCTCGACGTGTCGGACATCGTCGGTAAGCCCAATACCTTCCTGATCAACCTGCACCCGCACACCTGGCGTGATATGAAATACAGCAACCCGGACGGAAGCAGTATCACCAAAGCGGTCAGCATCCTGGATGGGAACACCGGCTCGTTTGCTGAAGGTGGCCAAACGGTAATTGTAACAGGAATTCCCCGCTAGTGTGGTAGATCTAAAAGGTTTTTAGATCTGAATCTTTACAAACAGTAGCCTACCCCTTCCTGTCAGACTAGCGGAAGGGGTATTTTTCATTTCGTCTTCCATGGTTTTTGTCCGTAACCGGTTTCTAACCCAAATACTTGTCGGCTTGAGTTTGCTGTTGGCTATACTGGGTAGTTCGGCCTGCCAGTATACTGTAACTGAAAAGCCTGCCACGCGCGTGAAAGCGCAGTTTACGGCTGATCTTCAGCAGTTCGAAAAGCAGACGGCACAACTGCTGCAACTAGCTGAACGGACAGCGTCGACCGATTCGCTGCAACAGGCGTTTGTAGCCAGCCGTCGGGCGTATAAGCGGCTGGAACCGCTGGCCGAATACTATTTCCCGGCGACGACGCGACTGGTCAACGGGCCGCCGGTACCGGAAGTAGAGATCGAGGAAACAAAACTCTTTCAGCCAGAAGGCTTACAGGTCATCGAACCGTTACTGTACCCCGGCTTCGATACGACCCGCCGGACCGAACTGGTCCAGGAAATCGGTAAACTGCGACAGGAAACCAGTCGGTACAAGACGTTGTGGGAAGTTGCCCAACCGACTGACGAACAGGTTTTCGACGCCCTTCGACTGGCGGTTTTTCGAATCATTGCGTTAGGGATCAGCGGGTTCGATACACCCGGTTGCCAGACCGCCATGCCCGAAGCCGCCGTGGCGCTGGCGTCGGTGCGGACGTATGCGTCGTTCTATAGCGACGAACAGCCCACGGCAGCGACGCTGCAACAGGACCTGTACGCAGCCGAAGCCTATCTGAAGCAACACCCTGACTTTGCTACGTTCGACCGGGCGACGTTTATCACCCGCTACGCCAATCCATTATCGGCAAAATTGCTGGCCTACCAGCAGGAGTTAAGCATTGCGCCCCTGACCGACCGGCGACCGCTGCGGGCTAATGCGCCGACCTTATTCGCGCCCGACGTATTCGACGCAGATGCCTATGCGGCTACCGTCGATGATCGGATGAATCCCGCCAAGGTAGCTCTTGGTAAACAACTGTTTGCCGACCCGATCCTGTCGTCCAATAATCAGCGGGCGTGTATCAGCTGTCATCAGCCCGACAAGGCATTTACCGATGGACTGGTTCGCAACAAAACGCTGACGGGGCAGGGGGTAATCGGCCGCAACACGCCGACACTGCTCAACGCGGCCTTACAAGCGGGGCAATTCTACGATACCCGCTCGGCGTCGCTGGAGAATCAGTCGTTCGACGTTATTCACAATGCCAACGAGATGCGCGGTTCACTGCTCGACGTCGTGCGCAAGCTGGAACAGCAGCCGGCTTATGTAGCGCAGTTTAAACGGGCCTTTCCCCGGATGAAGCAGCATATCGAACCGGCCCATGTGCAGAATGCCCTGGCCAGTTACGAACGCACGCTGCTCTCATTCGACTCCCGCTTCGATCAGTACATGCGTGGGCGCAAGCAGGCGCTCTCCGACCAGGAAGTGCAGGGACTGAACCTGTTTATGGGCAAAGCGCGCTGCGGCACCTGCCACTTCATGCCGCTTTTCAACGGAACCGTGCCGCCAGCTTTTACCGATACCGAATCGGAAGTGCTGGGCGTACCGGAAACCCGCGCTGGAAAGAAACTCGACCCAGACCTGGGTCGCTACGCACACACCAAACTCGACCCGTTGCAATATTCCTTTAAAACGCCCACCCTGCGCAACGTGGCCCGGACGGCACCCTACATGCACAACGGAGTTTACCAGACACTCGAACAGGTTGTCGATTTTTACAATCGCGGGGGCGGGCAGGGCCTCGGTTTCAACTTGCCCAACCAGACGCTTTCGCCCGATAGTCTGCACCTGAGTCAGTCGGAA
>JAKONH010000592.1 GCA_022702045.1 Spirosomataceae bacterium | reverse complement strand
TGCTCGGCGTTCATCTCGCCAAGCCCTTTGTACCGTTGCACACTTACACTTTCCTCTCGACCAGCGCCCGCCAGCTCTTTTACAGCTGCTTCACGCTGGGCTTCATTCCAGCAGTAGCGCTCCTCCTTGCCTTTCTTGATCAGATACAGCGGGGGCTGCGCAATATAGATGTAGCCATTGTCGATAAGCGGCTTCATGTTCCGATAGAACAACGTCAGGATCAATGTACGGATGTGGCTACCGTCGACGTCGGCATCGGTCATGATAATGATCTTGTGGTAACGAAGCCGTTCCAGATTCATCACCGTTTCATCGTCTTTCTTTTCCAACCGAATTCCCAGCGCGGTCCATATGTTCTTGATCTCTTCGTTTTCGTAGATCTTGTGCTCCATCGCCTTTTCGACGTTCAGGATCTTACCGCGCAGCGGCAGGATCGCCTGGAACGCCCGGTTCCGACCCTGTTTGGCTGTACCGCCCGCCGAGTCACCTTCTACCAGATAAAGCTCACACTTTTCCGGGTCGGTGTCTGAACAGTCGGCCAGCTTACCCGGCAGACCGGCACCGCCCATAAAGTCCTTGCGCTCACTCATGATACGCTTGTAGGCCTGATCGGCGGCAATACGTGCCTGCGCCGACACGAGTACTTTCTTAACGATACCCTGCGCCGTCTTCGGATTTTCTTCCAGCCACGTTTCCAGCAGATCAGCCATTGCCTGACTAACGGCACTGACAACCTCCTGATTACCCAGCTTCGTTTTGGTTTGGCCTTCAAACTGAGGCTCCTGCACTTTTACCGAGATAACGGCGGTCAGCCCCTTCCGGAAGTCTTCCCCGCTGAACGTCACTTTACCGGCGTTCTTGGGTAGTACGTTGGGGTTTTTATCGGCGTAATTTTTTAGCACCCGCGTTAGTGCCGACCGGAAGCCCTGTACGTGCGTACCGCCTTCATGCGTGTTGATGTTGTTGACGTACGACATCACATTCTCGCCGGCTTCATAGTTGTACACCAGCGCCACCTGTACAGGAGTCGATCCTTTGTCGGACTCCATATAAACAGGCTTCATGTTGTCGAGCGAGGGGCGAGTCTGATCGAGGTATTCAACGAACTCGACCAGGCCACCTTCCGAGAAGAAATCGTCCTGCCGAATGGGCTGACCAGCCTCGTCAAGTTCGCGTAGATCATTCAGGAAAATGTGAATGCCTTTATTGAGAAACGCCAGTTCGCGCAGGCGTCCGGCTACCGTTTCGTATTTGTATACGGTTTCGGTGAAGATACTGCTATCGGGCTTGAAGTGTGTCCGGGTGCCGGTGTCGGCAGCCTCGCCGATAATGCGTACGTCGTACTGTGGAATACCGATCTTGTATTCCTGCTCGAAGATTTTCCCTTCCCGGTGGACTTCTACCCGTACGTCGGTCGACAGCGCGTTGACGCAGGAAACGCCTACGCCGTGCAAACCACCGGATACTTTATACGTGTCTTTGTCGAACTTACCGCCAGCGTGCAGCACTGTCATGGCAATCTCCAGCGCCGATTTGCCCGTTTTGGTATTTATACCGGTTGGAATCCCCCGGCCATTGTCCTGTACGGTGACAGAATTATCAGGATTGATCGTTACGGTAATGGTATCGCAGTAACCCGCCAGGGCTTCGTCAATCGAATTGTCGACTACCTCCCAGATAAGGTGGTGAAGCCCTCGGATACCCACATCGCCAATGTACATCGCCGGGCGTTTGCGAACAGCTTCCAGGCCTTCCAGAACAGTGATACTGTCGGCCCCATACTCTTTTTTCGGTTCGTCCGTTGCGAGTGCGTCTGTTTCAATCAATTCGTTGGTCATATTGGCTACAGGTAATATCAGAAACTCAGTGTAGCAGGCTAAAAACAGTGGTAGTTATAGCCCATTTACAGATGGTAAAAATACAAAAAAATACATACTTTTCCTAGTAAACTTTGTCCTGCAAAACATTGTATTTTGTATGATTTAATTGAAATAGTATATTCGATAAAGACGATAAAAAGGCCATATATGCCCAAAATGACGGTTTTTTTTTGAAACCTTACGTATAGCCGTCAGACAGTTATAAAAATTGGCGCTCGTGACGGGGCGTTCTTGAAAAAGTAGAATTGAATTTGTCAGCGACCGCGTAAAAAGAAAGCCGGATTTATAAATCCGGCTCTTGCACTAAGTAAGGGGCTGATACGCTTAATCTTCGGGGTATGGAATGTACACAAAACCCGCAAAATCGCCGTGCACGACGAACAGACAGGCGTATTCATCTGCTTTCTTGAAGTTCTCTTTCCAAAGATCAATTGAATCTTCTCCGATCAGTTCGCGCTGAATAAATTCATCGAGAAATGAAGCCCGGTAATTCCACTTGTTACTCATCTCATCGACGCCGATCAGTAGTTGGCCAATCGGTACCTCCCGCCGGGACGCGACGAAAATCGGAAACTCAGAAAAGCCGCGTTTGCGAATCTGATACGACGCTTCTTTGAGCGTGTCGGCTACGTTGACAAAGTCCGACGATATGATGCCCATCAGTTCTTTATTGACGTCGTACGAATTGGCGTCGTCCAGCAGGGCGTTTTCGTTGCTGTGATTAATCATCCGGTTTAAGGTTTGTCGTTCATCGTCTAAGGTTTGGCGGATGCAACGGTAAACGTTGCACGACAAACCTTAAACTGCATGGCTAAAAACGGGCGGCCAACAGCAGGTCCAATGCTTTGAAGCGCATGTTGAACTTCTGGGCGATGTACAGGTTGGTCAGTGTGCCTTTATGAGCATAAACACCTTTCATAAACCAGCGGTTCGCGTACAGCATCTGTTCAATACCACCCGTCGTGCCTGTTTCGAGCAGGAAGGGTAAAAAGATGTTGCTCAGCGCCATACTGGCTGTGTAGGCCACGCGGGCGGCAATGTTGGGTACGCAGTAATGAATGACGTCGTGGTGGCGGAAAGTGGGGGCCTTATGCGTCGTCATGCGGGAGGTTTCAAAATTGCCCCCCTGATCAATCGATACGTCGATAATGACGGAGTCCGGCTTCATGCGGCTGACCATATCATCGGTTACGACGATTGGGCTTAGGCCATCGTCCGCCCGCATCGCCCCGATAACGACATCGGCCCGCTGAATGGCTTCCGTCAGCGTGTCTGAATCGATGATGGACGTGTAGACGTGTTGGCCGACGGCGTATTTCAGGCGCTGTAACTTGTACAGTTGCTTGTCGAATACTTTCACGTCGGAACCCATGCCGAGGGCTGTACGCAGAGCGTATTCGGTTACCGTGCCTGCCCCCAGCATTACTACTTTGGTAGGAGGGATGCCGGTGATGCCTCCCAGAATGACACCCCGGCCGTTGTCGGCATTGCTCAGGTATTCTCCCGCGATCAGCATGACGGTACTCCCCGCGATCTCACTCATGGAGCGGATAACGGTCATGTTTCCGGCTTTATCCTCGATGAACTCATAGCCGATCATCGTCAGGTTCTTGTCGTTGATCCGCTTGAAATAGTCGCGGTCCCGCGCTGGCAGATTAAGCGCTGAGATAACCGTACTGCCTGCCTTAATGAACTCGAATTCAGCTTCGACCAGTGGCTCGACTTTCAGAATCAGTGTAGCCTCCTCGTAGACTTCTTTGGCCGAATACGCGATACGGGCACCCGCTTCGCTGTATTCGTTGTCCGTAAACTTGGCCTTCGTGCCCGCGCCCTGCTCGACAATGACTTCATGGCCGTGCCGAACGAGAATAGCCACCGCTTCAGGAGTCAGCGCGATGCGGCTTTCCTGCAACGACACCTCTTTAGGCAGCCCAATAAGCAGGCTATGCTGTCCTTGTCTGACAGCCAGC
>JAKONH010000591.1 GCA_022702045.1 Spirosomataceae bacterium | reverse complement strand
GTGGTCTGGGCGATCTCGGAAGGTCGTGAAGCCGCCCGTGCCGCCGATTGCTACCTGATGGGAGAAACCATCCTGGAAGCTAAAGCTGTCTCGATGATTGAAGTAGCCTAAGCGGCTAAATTCGCATAAACGGAAGCGGGGATTCTCAACTGAGAATCCCCGCTTCCGTTTATTTCGCAGCGATCACTTCGATCTCGATAAGTACGTCATCACTCACAATCTTGGGAATTGACTTTTGCGACTGAATCGGCGTATTGTTACTAGCCTGAACGACGTAGTCGTTTGTAGCCGTGTCAAGCAGTTGCGTTGTCACCGGGTCAATCTGGCTTGTTTCACCTTTCACGTGGTAGGTGATCTGCTTCACATTAGCGAGCGTCATGCCAAATTCAGCGAGGGCGACTTTGAGATTGTCAAACACCTGTGTTGTCTGCCGCGCCAGATTACCTGGCCCAACCAGTTGCCCATTTGCATTGAAGGGGCGCTGTCCACTGATGTAGACCGTCTGACCAGGGACAGCCGTTTCCACTTTATAGGTGTAACCCGGCTTGTAAGGCGGGGTTGAAGTTGTCTGCGCATGCGCCATGCCACCCGTTAGTAGCAAAGCCAATAAATAAAGACGTCGGTTCATAATGGATTACCGGATAACGTTCGTTGTCAGATAGCCCGAAAAAACCGGGCCAGAGTTAGAGTTCGATGGGTTCTTCTTTTTCGTCGTAAAACAGATAGTTCAGAAAATCGCAGTAGGGTTTCATAATCTGACAACCTCGCACCAGTTCATCAACGAAGTTAGCCTTGATGACTTCTTTGTCCGTGTAGCGGTGCATGAAAAATAACTCCTTTCGACGTAGCAGTTCGATTTCAGGGTGATCGGCAGGGTAGCCTTTCGGCGTTGTTTTCATAACGTCGCCTGCTGCTTCGGGAAAATAGGCCTTGAACGCATCGGCTTCGATAATATCCTTCAGCTCCTGCGCATTATAATCGACTTCCTGCCTAAACTTGGCGAGGTTAGCTGGCGTAGGCTGCCACATGCCCGCACCTAGAAACGACTGATTGCCGGGCTGAATATGTACGTAGTAATCGATCCGGCCGGAGTGCCGCCCACCAGGACCGATGGCAAACGCCAGATTCGATTTGTACGGCTTTTTATCCTTTGAAAACCGAATGTCACGGTTAATGCGAAAGATACAATCCTTTGAACTTGTGTTGGCCAGTGGCTCGAAGGCACTCATGCGAAGCAGTACCTGATCGACCAGGCGGGTCAGTTCAGCTTTGGCGGCATCGTACCGACTGCGATTCACCTGAAACCATTCCCGGTTGTTGTTTTCGACGAGATCGCTCATAAAGTGAAGCGTGTCAGTCGTCAATGTTGCATTGGGTTCTTTTTTTGTTGGCATATACCCAAATATAACACTTCCGAACGGCTCGGTCGACACTACTCGCCAACAGCTTTTTTAAACACCAGCCACTACTCGCCGGTTATGAGTGGACCAACAACCAGTCAATAATCACTCAACGTCATGGCAGACAAAACACTCGAAAAAGTAGAAGAAGAATACAAAGACCAGAAGGTCGGTGGTGGCGATAATGGCACCGGACACGGCAGTACCGGTACCGGCGGAAGTTCGACCTCGCATAAGAGCAGCAAGAAGTCGAAAGGCGGCAGCAGTGCTGGTGGCTCGACGGGCGGCTCTAAAGGTGGCCACAGCAACTAGAATCGACCAACAAAAAACGACTATCTCCGACGGGGATAGTCGTTTTTTGTTGGTAGTAATCATTCCCAACCCGCTCCTGCCATGAACGCCCTCATCTCCACCCGCTATACCACTGCCATGGTCGACGGGGCCTTACTGCTGCTGCGTGTCGGCATTGCCGTGCTCATGATCCCACATGGCCTGCAGAAGCTCACCGGTTTTGGCAAAATGCAGGACGAATTTGTCAGTTTCATGGGATTTAGCCCTAAGCTATCTCTGGTGCTGGCCATGTCGGCCGAATTGGGCTGCTCTCTTCTGCTGCTGGTCGGTTTGTTCACGCGGTTCGCTACCATCCCGCTGATCATCACCATGCTGACAGCCTTATTCATGGCGCATCAGGGAGCACTTTTCGGCGATGGGGAGAAAAACGGATTGTTTATTACAATGTTTCTGGTGCTGCTCATCCTGGGACCGGGTGAATACAGTCTCGATGCCCGGCTAGGTAAGCGTCGTTTCTAGAAACTGTAGCGTACCTGGCACCAGGGGATTTCCTCCGTCAGTAACTGCTCAAACACCGCGATCATCTTACTTTTTAGCTGATGCTGGTACCGAATGTTCCAGCCACCAAACTGACTGACCTTATTTTCCTGCAATTCGGGCACCCATAGTAATTCTTCAGCTTTCGGATTGATCGCCAAATTCGCTTGGTGCTGCTGCTGATTGTGTGTCAGAAAAATAATCTCACACTTTAGCTGCGCCTTCACAGCAGGATGCAAAGCCGCATCGAGCTGCTGAAACAGCCGTCGATAATCGGTCCGCCATTGCTTACCCCCGTAAACGATTACCGGCGAAAAGTTAACGTGCACGTCGTAGCCGGCTTCGTAGAAATCGTTAATAGCCGCAATCCGTTTCTCAATACTATCGGTTCGTACATCAACCAGTTTACTGATCTCAGCAGGCATAAGACTGAACCGAATCCGCACTTTGCGTTGCGGATCAAATGATAGCATAGCCGGATTGACAAACTTGGTCGCGAACGTTGCTTTGGCACGCGGATGATCACGATAGAAAGCAAATGCCTGCTGAATCCCATCACTCAGTTCATAATCGACCGAAATGTCAGAATTACAGCCGATGTCGTACGTATAAAACTGCGGATCGGTCTGATTGGCGGGCTTGGGCCACGGTTGACTCATCACGTGCTGATCGACGGCAGTTAGTATCTCGTCGGTATTGGTGAAGAGTGTAATCGGGTTCACTTTTTTGTGCCGGTCGACATAGCAGTAGGCACATCCCCCAAAACAACCGTTGGCCAGACTCGGCGCGATATAGTCCGAACTGCGCCCGCTCCAGCGAATCTCCTTCGATTTGAGCGTACCCAGCACCAGCACATCTGACTTGATCTTGAAGTGATTCATCCCCAGTTCCGGCAAGCGATTGTGCTGCCGAACGACCATCGTTTCGGCCTCAGGAAAACGCGTCAGCACATCGGCACCGTGCTGATTGATGGCATCGGCAGTGTATAGAATCAGACTGGGATTGAAATCAGGCATAGAAGCAGCGATGGTCTGTTGGTATAACGTCTCACTATGCCTAATCGTTCGCCATTTTCAAAATATAACATACTGTCTAATAGGTAATTAGCAAGCGTTTTTTATCAGACAATCAACAGTTTAACGGCCTAGTTGAGTGGGCCGTTAAACTGGATTTTTAAATCACTTTTTTACCGAATCAGTTTATTAAAGATCTATTGATACTCAATGTTACCTATGACTGATAACGACAATTATGTAGTCGACGGTGCCGGACGGCGGTGGTTCTTAAAGCAGTCCACGGCGCTGGCCGGCACCCTGCTGTTGCCCCCACTTGCTACCCCATCGTCGGCGCTTCCGGCTGCCGCACCAGCCGCAAACACGACCGCCCGGCCGATTACCCTGCGCGTCAATCGAAAGACGTATAAGCTGACGGCCGAACCGCGCGAGACCTTACTCGATCTGATGCGAAATCGACTTAACCTGACTGGTTCAAAGAAGGGTTGCGACCACGGTCAGTGCGGTGCCTGCACGGTACACATCGACGGGCGACGGGCGTACTCCTGCCTGACGCTGGCGGTTATGCAACAGGGTCGCGACATCACGACCATTGAAGGGCTGGGCACGGAATCGGCACTGCATCCGCTACAGGCTGCTTTTATCGAACACGACGGGTTTCAGTGCGGCTTCTGCACACCCGGTCAGCTTATGGCAGGCGCTGCCTTGCTTAAGGAAGGGCATACCGGCTCGGCCGACGAGATTCGCGAGTGGATGAGCGGCAACATCTGTCGGTGCGGGGCCTATCCGGGCATCGTAGCCGCTATTCAATCGGTCAGGAAAGGAGGAACACCAGGATGAAAAATTTTCAGTATACCGAAGCCAGTCAACCCAAGCATGCCATTCAGCAGATCGGCGCTGGCGCGGACGCAAAATTCATCGCGGGCGGCACCAACTTGATCGACCTGATGAAATACAGCATCGAGCAGCCCGACACACTGGTTGACATTAGCCGACTGGAGCTGACCAAGATCGAAAGAACAGCCACAGGCATACGCATTGGTGAACTGGCCCGCAATAGCGATATGGCGGAGCACCCACTC
>JAKONH010000547.1 GCA_022702045.1 Spirosomataceae bacterium | reverse complement strand
GGTATGCACCGGTTGTACCTGGTATTCGTCAACCCATCGGCCGGCCAGAAGCCGCTGTTCGCACTGACAACGATTCAGTTCCAGAATCAGCCGATGTAGAGTTAGCTTACGCTTTTCGGTTTAATGTTTACGGTTCAAAACAGCAGCCCCCCAGTATTAGTCGATACTGGGGGGCTGCTGTTTTGAACGCGAGTAATGTCGGGCCCATGCCCTGACCAGTAACTAGCTTCGCCGGGGAACGTGTCAGATTCATGACATCACTGGGATTGACAGTATCTGACAAAGTACGGCCCCGGTATCGTCTGATACCGGGGCCGTACTTTGTTGTCGGGCTAGCTAACGCTTACTTCGACGCAACGATCTTCATATCGATGGTGAAGTCATCATAGATGGCTTTGTCACCAATGTTTTCGAAGAACGATTTCGAACCATAACGGATATCGTATTTGGTCCGGTCGAGCGTTGCTTTACCGTCGGCTTCGATCATGTTACCGTTCGTTTTCACCGTTGCAGGGAACGTTACAGCATTGGTAATACCTTTGATGGTCATGTTACCGGTGATGTCGTACGCGTTGCCACCTTTTGGCGTCACTTTCGTGATTTTGAAGGTCGACGTTGGGAATTTCGCCGTGTTGAAAAAATCTTCCGACTTGATGTGGCCGATAAATTTAGCATTGTAGCCAGCGTCGGTCAGGTCGGTGCAGGTGATGCTGTTCATATCGAAGGTGAACGTACCGCCGGTCAGTTTGCCACCGTCGGTCGTCAGGGTACCTTCGCTCAGCTTAAAGTTGCCCGAGTGCTCACCGGTTACTTTTTTGCCGTTCCAGCCCATAACGCTCTTCTGCGTATCAGCTTTGTATGTAGTTGCTTTTTTGCCGGGGGCTACGAATGCCGACGCACCAGCCAGCAGAACGACGGCCGTCAGGCCAGTCAGGAATTGACGAGTTTTCATTGGTTTGTACAGGTAAACTGGTTGTATGAATTAATTGGTAATGCGGTTTATTCGGTACGCAGCCGGTCGAGCAGGCTACTTAGCAGGTTCGCTTCTTCTTCGGTCAGCTTCTTCTCCTGACTTGCATCCCATTTGATCTGGTACGTGTCGAGCCGTTTCAACAGCGCGAGTCCCTGTTCGGTAATGACTACGTCGACAGCCCGGCGGTCGCTGGGGCACTCGGTACGAACGACCAGCTTTTTCGACACCAGCTTATCGACCAACCGCGACGCATTCGACATTTTGTCGAGCATCCGTTCGGTGATGTCAGTTACTTTAGCGGGGTTAGGATACTGTCCGCGAAGAATCCGGAGTACGTTATACTGCTGAAGCGTCAGGCCAAATGGTTTGAGCAGCCGGGCCTGGCTATCGCTCACCCAGTTGCTGGTATACATCAGGTTGACCATCACCCGATGATAGGGCGTCCGGAAGGGCGCGGTCTGTTTGATGTCTTCTTCTATCGTCATGGCACAAAGCTACTACAATTGCATCTAATGTACCAACACAAGATACAAAAAAACGTTCCATTTATCGACATAATTAGCCAAAATACGTGCAGATACTACTCAGAGTCAATACGTTTACTGGTATGGAATAATTTGGGGGGCCGACTGGTCGAAGTCACGGAATCGCAAAGCGGGAACACCTTCAAATGCCTGCCGGAACGGGATCGTATTGTTCGGAATATTTGGATAGTACGACAACCGGATCTGAAAGCTGTTGAATGTCAGGTTCTCATTTCGCAACCGAAAACCGATGCCATAACCTTGATAGAGTGTACTCTGCAACAAAGGTCTGTCCGGAAAACTAGCCATGCCCAAGTTAGCAAACGTAATGAAGGCAATCCGAAAGCCGACTACGTTGAGTTTCGAAAACAGGATATTCTCGATGTTAAGCACCAACCGTCGTGTCCCACGTAGTGCATCGTTATTGATACCGATGCCATCCGTATTAATACCGCTTCCCGAACTGCTCAACGAAACATATTCGTTGTTGAACCGATTGATGCCGGTGGTATAGCGAGCGTTGATAAACTGACGCATATTACCCCAGCCGGTCGAGAGCAAGGGACTGAAGTAATTAGATTCAAACGATAGCACCCCCTGCTGAACGTTCGCATTGCGGATGTAGCCCCCCAGACTGGCCAGCCCGTAGAGATACCCTATATTTTTAATGTAGCTACCCTGCGAGTAGTTCAGCCCGACATACGTACGCCGACCCAGTTCAGCATTATCGAAACCGTAAATCAAGGATACGGTTCGCCCCACGGGTACATCCTCCGTACGACCAAACCCGTAGATCAGTACGTCGCGAACGTATTTACGGCGTGAAAAGCCTACACTGAGTAAGGTTGTACGGCTGTTCTGATAGAGTTGGTTGGAGTCATTGGTTACCGGCGGACGCCATAGATATTGGTAATTCGTGTTTCGTAGTGCCAGAATCAGCCGGGCACGACCACGCACACTGGAATCGCCTTCGCTGAAGAAAAGCCGGAACGAACGGCCAAACCAGACGTCGGAATAATTATACCGCAGCGGAATGTACTCCACGCTGTCGTCGCGCATGACAACCCGGCTATTGATCTGCGTGTGCGTCAGTTCGATTGACCCGGCGTATTTGGTATCCGGCGTAATAAACGGGCGGTATAGACGCACGGCGCCCTGCTTCAAATCACGTAGGTACAGAAACTCCGCCTGCGCGGTCACAAACGTTTTGCCGATGAAAGGAATGGTATAGCGACTCTGATACTCGGCCTGCTGCCGGGGATCGGTACCCGTATACGCAAACTGAGCAAACAGCTGATGCCCCAACCCCCGCACGTTACGCTGATCGAAACCGATATTAAACTGCGTCAGCGAACCGACGCCCCCGTTGGGCTCCAGCGACCAGACGTCCTGCGTAATTACGTAAACATCAACAAATTGTCGGCTACCCGTTCGGGGCACAACCAGAATTCGCGCATCGTGAAAAATCGTTGTTGTCCGCAACAGCCGCTCGTTGTCGCGCAGGGTGGTTGAGTTCAGTGCATCACCCTCCCGAAACAGCAGGTACCGCCGAATCACGCGTTCGCGCGTGTTCACGTGCAGTTTGTTGGCCGTACGTTCCAGCCAGTTATCGGATTGCCGTAATGTATCGTACACCGATTGACCAAATACGCCCAGCCGCCGGATGTAAATGTCACCGATGACACGGCCCTCAAAATCCTTGAACGGATTAACTTCAATCGTACTGATCTCGCCCGTACTTTGCTGACTGTTGTATACGTCGTGGAACACCGCGTCGTACAGTTGCCGGGTTAGCCGGTGCTTGTACATGCGTCGTTTCAATCCGGAATAAAACACACTATCACGCTGTTTCAGTACGCTGTCGGCAATAACCCGTGAGTGTTTGCTCGACAGCGAGTCGGTACGCCGGTCAACGCCCACCGGGGGCAGTCTTGTCGTGTCCGGTGCTGTCTGGGCCCAGCCCGTCGTTCCTGCCAGCCAAAGTAGCAGCACCCCCGCCAGCAAATGGCGGAGTCGTACAGGCCCGGTCAGGTACAGGTTATTCATAACAGGTATTACAGCACTAAGACCCCGTTTTGAGCGATCGGTTTAGTAGGTAAGTAACTAATCTTTTTGGGGCATTGGCTACGCGTTGTGCAAAGAATGGTCCAACCGCGTTACATACGGTCAAAATGCCTGTCCGGCTCTATGATGACTGTATGTATCCATCCACTAGTTCGGCCGGATCGTACGGTGGGCCAGGCGCCAACTACAGGGTTATCGAAGTAAGCTGGGTTGCGGTTTCACCAGCGGCCAACGTTACTTCACGAATGGTCATACCCGGCGTAAGGTTTCCTATCAAGATACGCAGAAAGCAAAGGCAGTGTTCTATTTTTGTCTTTTTACAGCGTCTAATCTGCATGCATCAACTTCGCTACCCCCTCGTTCTGGCATCCGGCTCTCCTCGCCGTCGGCAGTTAATGACCGACGCTGGCTTCGACTTTACGATCGACGTTCGCCCTACTGACGAGTTGTTCCCGGCCGATATGCCTGCCGATAACGTGGCCGAGTACCTGGCTCGTCAGAAAGCCGAACAATTTGTCCCCGACCTGGGCAAGCGGCTGGTACTCTGTGCCGATACCGTGGTCATTCTGGACAATCAAATCCTGAATAAACCAGTCGACGAAGCGGACGCGCGCCGAATGTTATCGGCACTAGCCGGCCAGACGCATCGGGTACGCACGGGTGTCTGCCTGCTGGCTCCCGCCCCCGATGGTCAAGCGCCTATCATGCAATCGTTCACTGACGAAACGACGGTTACGTTTGCCCCATTGACCGACGACGAAATCACGTACTATATTCACACCTGTCATCCATTCGACAAGGCCGGTTCGTACGGCGCCCAGGACTTCATCGGTCTGGTCGGCATCGAACGGCTCGACGGATCTTTTTACACGGTTATGGGACTCCCTACGCATCGGGTGTATCAGCTGTTAAAATCCTATACAACTGGTCTATGAAAAATGTAGGTTTGCGCAGCTAGCGCTAAACCTATGCACCATTTTCTACGAATAGTTCTTTTCATAGCCACATTTGCCAGTACGCAGGCGCAGGTTGTAACGACGCAACCGACCTTCCCGACGGCTGACGCTGAGCTAACCCTGATCTTCGATCTGAAGCAGGCCAAAGACGGTCGAGCTAAAGGATTACTAGGCAAAGCCGATGACGTGTACCTGTGGTCGGGAGCCGGATCGGTGCAGGGCGGCAACGCATTTGAATTTCAGCCTGCCGGTCAAACCAGCTTCAACCAACCGTTTACGCCGGGTCGTATGACGGCGATAGGCAACGATCGCTGGGAAGTCAAACTAGTTCCTCGTGCTTACTTTAGCGTTCCGGCTAACACACCCATCCGGCAGCTGGGGCTATTGTTGAAAAGTGGTAACGGACAGTCGCAGACCGAAGATTTCGTTATTCCGATCTATGACAACCGGCTGAGCCTGCTGCGGCAACAACCAACGGCTTCGTCATTTTTTGTCGACACGAATCAACTCGTCACGGTACGGTACAAAGCCTCGCGGAAGGCAACGCTCAGCCTGACAGTCGACGGTCAGAAAACACTCACCCTGACCAATACTGACTCACTGCGAACGGTCTTATCGACCGGTACAAATCCAGGACAGCAACGAACCGTAATCGCCCAGGCCATTGATCTGGATCGGCCATCACCGGAGTCTGTCGCTGATACGTTTCGATTTACCGTACGTCCGCAGCCAACCAGCGCTGCGCTGCCTGCCGGCTCACAGGATGGCATTAATTACACCAGCGCGACAACGGCAACGCTGGTTCTCTATGCACCCCAAAAAACGTTTGTACATCTACTGGGTGAGTTCAACGACTGGACCATGCGCCCGGCTTATTTAATGAAACGAACGCCAGACGGTAATCGCTACTGGCTGGAGTTAACAGGTCTGCCGGCGGGTCAGGAAGTGGCCTTTGCTTATTTAGTTGACGGTGCTATCGCTACCGCTGACCCCTACGCCGACAAAATTCTCGACCGCAACAACGACAAGTATATTCCGGCCAACACGTATCCGTCGTTAAAAGCCTTCCCGGAAAAAGCACCGACAAACATCGTATCAGTCCTGCAGACGAATCAGACGCCGTACGTGTTCAACGCCACCAACTTTCAGCGACCGGCCGTCAACAAACTGGCGATCTACGAATTACTTATCCGCGATTTTGTCCAGTCGCGCACGTATCAGACGCTGACAGATAGCCTGGCTTACTTGAAACGGCTGGGTATCAATACCATCGAGCTGATGCCGATCACAGAGTTTACGGGCAACGATTCCTGGGGCTACAATCCGATCTTTTACCTCGCCCCCGACAAAGCATACGGTACGAAAACTGCGCTGAAAACATTCATCGATGCAGCGCATCAGCAGGGTATCGCTGTCGTGCTCGATGTCGTCTTCAATCAGTCCGATTACGAATTTCCGTATGTCAAACTATACTGGGATGGTAGTCAGCCATCAGCCGACAGCCCGTATTTTAACCAGCAGGCTACGCACCCATACAGCGTTTTCTTCGACTTCAACCACGAGAGCCCGGCGACCAAAGCCTTCGTCGACCGAGTCTGTACATACTGGCTGCAGGAATATAAGATCGATGGCTTTCGGTTTGATCTATCGAAAGGCTTCACCCAGACTAACTCCGGTACTACCGTGAGTTTATGGGGTACGTACGACGCCAGCCGGGTTGCCATTCTAAAGCGTATTTATGATCAGATTCGCACCGTCGACCAGTCGGCCTACGTCATTCTGGAGCATTTCGCCGATGCGCAGGAAGAAAAAGAACTAGCGGATTACGGGATGCTATTGTGGGGCAATCACAACTACGATTTCCGCAACGCGCTACGACCGGCTGGCAGTGATCTTTCAGGGCTTTCGTACCAGAAGCGCAGCTTCAGCCAACCCAGCCTGATCGGTTATGCTGAAAGCCACGACGAAGAACGGCTGGTCTACGACATGAAACAGACCGGACAGACCACCGG
>JAKONH010000545.1 GCA_022702045.1 Spirosomataceae bacterium | reverse complement strand
ACACCCGAATCAGGCGACCAAATTTCCGATAAATCTGCAAGGGTTCATCTCCCAACGTTTGCGCCGTATCGGTACCACCGGCTACACGAAAGCCCCTGGTTTTTCGGCCATAGCCCCGGCTTAACGTGGCGGTTTCCGGTAACTGATCGGCTTTTTGTGGCAGGTACCGTTTAATCAAAAACTCAACCAAGGGTGTCTTTCCTGTTCCACCTACAGTAAGGTTTCCCACACTGATTACGCGCAGAGCAGGCCGTTCTTTTTCAAATAATCCATTGTCATAGAATGCATTACGCACCCGCATGATTCTTCCGTACAGATACCCCAGGGGAACCAGTATGTTACCACTCACTGCCTGTCGACCTAATAATTTCGTAACATTGCTCTTGCTGAGCAGTCAAAAGTAGTACTTTTAGGGTTGCAGAATCTCCTCCTCCTTTACCTGTCTGATGAGTCTAAAAGCCGACTACCTGAAACATACGTTGCATTTTCGCTTCGAAGCGGGTACGTCGCGTGGGACGCTGACTGAAAAAACGTCGTATATCGTTCGGTTGTGTGATACCGACGATCCGACCATCATCGGGTACGGGGAATGCGGCCCGCTGACAGGCCTGAGTTACGACGATCGGCCCGATTTCGAGTCGCAGTTGCAGGACTACTGCCAGCAATTTACCGATCTTGATCTGCAACTATTCAGTTGGAATATTCCCATTATTCTGAATCAACTGATCGACCCAACGTTTCCCAGTATTCTGTTTGGCTTCGAAACAGCCATGCAGGATTATCTGGCAGGCGGCCAGCGGATATTGATTCCGTCCGATTTCACCAACGGTATTCGTAGTCTGCCAATCAACGGCCTGATCTGGATGGGTAGTGAATCGTTTATGCGGCAGCAGATTGACGAGAAACTCGCAGCCGGCTATACTACCATCAAACTGAAGATTGGCGCTATCGATTTCGAACAGGAATGCGACCTGCTGGCCATGATTCGCAGTCAGTACACGGCAGAGCAGATTACGCTGCGTGTCGATGCGAACGGCGCTTTTTCGGCCGACGAAGCGATACACAAACTGGAACGATTGGCGACGTATCAGTTGCATTCCATCGAACAGCCGATACGGGCGGGGCAGCCGGACCTTATGGCCGACCTCTGTCGCAACACTCCCGTACCGATTGCGCTTGACGAAGAGCTGATCGGCCAAATGGAGTACATGCAAAAGTTTCGGCTGCTGCGGAAGATTCAGCCGCAGTACATTATTCTGAAACCAACGTTGCTGGGTGGCATGCGCCACTGCGACGAATGGATCGAGCTGGCCGGACGGCTCAATATCGACTGGTGGATAACCTCGGCGCTGGAGTCGAACATCGGATTGAATGCCATTGCGCAGTATACGGCCCAATTTCGTAACCTCGCCCCTCAGGGACTTGGTACCGGGCAACTCTACCACAACAACTTCGACAGCCCACTGACGATCGTCGATGGTACGCTTCAGTACAACCCCGCCCACCACTGGAATTTCAGCACCTTGTCTGAGCTGAAATCTGCCAGAGACTAGCATCTGTCTAGTCCAAATCGCAAAGCTGGCCTGGGTCTTCACCTGAGTACAGGATAAAACTACCCCCAAGTCTGTATCTTCACTGCGCCATGGTGGCAGACATTCATGCGCCAGCTAGTGCACCGCATCTGCCACCGTGACGCGGTAAAGACGCATGCCTGGGAAACCAGAATAATCGGCGAGTACCGGCGCCGAATTCTACCCATCCGCCCGGCAGCCACTGTGGCGCGGCCCGACAGTAAATCCTGTCAAAAAACCTGTCGATAAGTCGCAAACGTCTTTCTATACCCAATCAATCCCTTTAACCAGTTTTGAGAGCGTGTCGGCTTCAGGTGAAGCGGGCTCCGCATGAAAATCGTATATCCAGTTGGCCTGTGGGGGCATACTCATCAGTATCGACTCCGTACGTCCGTTCGTTTCCAGACCAAACTTGGTGCCCCGGTCCCAGACCAGATTAAACTCGACATACCGGCCCCGACGCAGCAGTTGCCATTGTTTCTCACGCTCACCGTACGGCAGGTCGCAGTTGTTGGCCATGAAGTGCGTGTAAATTGGTGCAAACGCGTTACCGACGTCCTGCACGAACGCAAATAGATCGGTTTTATGCGCGGCATTGTCAGGCTTCAGGTAGTCGAAGAAAATACCGCCGATACCCCGCGTTTCCTGCCGATGCGGAATATAGAAGTAATCGTCGGCCCAAGCTTTGAACCGCGGGTGATAGGCAGTATCGTGCCGATCGCAAACCGTCCTGAGGTATTGATGAAACCACCGGGCATCAGCATCGTCGACATAGTGAGGAGTCAGGTCAATACCACCCCCAAACCAGCTGTGGCCGCTGCTCATCTCGAAGTAGCGCACGTTCATGTGAATGATCGGCACACGCGGACTGTGTGGGTGTAGAACGATCGACACCCCCGTGGCGTAGAACTCCGCTGGTTCGGTCAGGTTGAGCGACCGCAGCGTGGCTTCTGTTGCTTCGCCATGTACCGCCGAATAGCCCACACCCCCTTTCTCGATCACAGCCCCTCCTGTGATCGTTCGCGAACGACCACCACCCCCACCCGGCCGTTCCCAGGCATCGGTGCGGAACTGTCCCACACCGTCAGCCGCTTCGAGCGACTGACAGATGCGGTCCTGCAAGTCCATAAAAAATTGACTGATGGTTTCTTTGCTTAGAGTCTGATCGGTAATCATGCCACAAAGTTCGCCCTTTTTGGGTGAACCCAGTTTGCTCACTCGCCTAATTTCAGCGTGTAGCGCGTTGGCCGTTGCTTATCAATCAGCAGTAACAACCCTTGCTCAGCGAGTTGACGCAGCAGTTTGCCCGCCCGATACGCCGATATATTGATGAGTTTGGCGAGTTTATCGTCGGTGATCGACTCGTTCCGGCGCAGGTACTGTACCAACGTCCGCACGGTGGGCGATTTAAGCAGGTGTGCATCAGCATTTTCACTACTCAGAATAAGTTTGCTGGTTGGTACCGACTTATCTTTTGCCCGCACATAGATCGTGCGCCGATTGTGTTCGTCAATAGCGTAATGCGGTTTTTCTTCGCTCTCAGCAACCGTAATGACCAGGATAACACGCCCATCGGGTTTCTCCACTTCGTAGCTCACCGCTAACGGAGGATCCACAAGCCGGTCGGTTGCTTCTTCAATTCGGCGCATCTCGCGCAACTCCGACGGCACCCCAACAATTCGTCCATCGTCAGCGACACCAATCAATAATGTACCGCCAGCGGTATTAGCAAAAGCCGCCAGCGTACGGGCAATACGGTGCGATGCTGAAATCGTCCGTTTAAATTCGAGCCGGGTACCTTCGCCCCGCGCAATCAGATCATCGAGTTGGTTTCGGGTCATGCAGAATCGATAAGCGAGAATTACGGGTTATTACAGACCCGTTCTTTACGGCGCGACTGAACTATGCTAAAAACAGCAGTTGACTCATTCGCGTTTAAAAATAACCAGTTTACTGTACTTTTTCCGCTATCCTACTACAATTTATGCTGTCATGAAAACAACATCATTCGCCATCGAAATGGGTCGGTGCAAAACCAGACAGTCCTGCCCGCGACACGAACGAATTTATGCCAGCCGTTATACAAGCGACTGACAGATAGATTGCCATCTGATGCTCAACGCGTACGCAGATCCGAACACAGTAACATATCTTCTAACGCAACAAAGATCACCGTAACGAGAGAAAAGGTATTACAATTGGCGCAGGGTATTCCCGACCGTTATGCTCATCAGATGTCGCTACTTTCTGTATATGTAGGCATAAAAAAGCCGCAACTCGTAATGAGTTGCGGCTTTTTTTATTAGTTCGTCCTATGCTTCAACGTTCTTTGGTTTACGACCCCGTGGCTTACCAGTATATGGGGCTTTTTCGGTAGAGTCGTTCAGCAGAAGTTCATAGCCGGTTACACCTTCTTCGTATGAAAACGGTTTTATTGTAAACGTATATTTAGTATTGGCGTAGTCAATTTTTCCCTTCTGCAGAATAGCGCCAAGCGAAATAGTATAGCTCTTTGCCGCTTTTTCCATGACAAAGCTTTCCTCGTTATCTGCACCCGCCGGAATCAGGTAAAGAGCTTTAATTTTACGTTTACCTTCCTGCGTACCGATCATAAACTGACCTTCTTCCGGCTTCAATCCGATTTGCTCCACTGATTTCGTCGGGAATACCAGTTTGCCCGCGCCTGAAACATAGCCGGTACTCACCACTTTTTTCTCAGCAGCCGGTTTCGTTTCTTTTTCTGCGTTGTTGTCTTCGGGTTTGTAGAAGCGAATATTTTTTGCTTTCATGTGACAGTGAATTTTCTTGACAGGACAAATGTAACAATCCACCTTATAGAATTCCTAAAGTAAACTTTTTTTCCTGTCCAGTAGCAACTCACAATCGTGCAATAAAGTTAGCGTCAATACTTCCTTTTATTAATTTATCACGTCGCTTTTCCGCAGAATTATTTCTCATGATCGCCTTGTGAAATAGTAGCTGGCAATTGATTGCGTTCGTTATTTCCATCCATACATCAACCTGATTACTATCCAGAATTCTGGCAAAAAACTACGGTACGCAATTGTTTATCAATGAAGTAGGACACGTCTGACTAGACTTAAATGAAATACTGAACTGTGTAAAAAATAAAACCACCGGTCTGTAAATTGACCGGTGATTCGCATTACAAGTAAGTCAATGACCCACTCACTACTGCTTCAGCATAAAGCGATCAAGTAGTAGATAACGGTCCCGATTTTTTTCTGTTTCAGCGCGGGTATTTACGTCGATATACATAACGCTTGCTGGTTTTCCGGGTACGACGGCGGGCCAATTTGGCAACCCTTTGCTATTAGGATTACCCGTTTTGATAAAATCGGCGAAGTAACGCTGCATCGTTTTCGATACGTCGTAGTCATCGGGCGTCCAGGCGTATACACTATTTGTAGCCAGATTGCCCATGGCATACTCAATCTCGGCCGAGTGAACGGCACCTTTCGCAGCTGGCATTTTTATCGCGTTAGGGTCGTTGCTTTTCACCACACCACCCGCTAAACCCGGCGTGGCATCGCCCATTTTTTCGGTCATTGCCGGCCGTGCCCGCGTGTACATGTACCGGTATACGGGCTTGCCGCCCGTCTGGCTTTGCAGATCCGACCATTTCCAGGTGCTGAACCCAATAAAGCGGTCACCAGCCAGACTTGTCGCAACAGTTTCAACCTCACTGTCCGACTGAACGGCGTACTGCTTCAGGATAGCATCAGCCTGTTCCGGGTACATCTTTTTCACCGCGCTCGTATAATTGCCGACCGTGGGTGCTTCCTTACCGAGCATGGCGCGGTAGTTCATTTCCTCGGAGTTCCAGCCGACCAATAGCGGCACGTGCGCCTGCTGACCGGATTCGAAAATAGCCAGGGGAGACTTCGGAAAGAAGTAACCGTCAACGACAACCGAAAAGCGAGGGGTGTTTGGCTGAGCCGTCGCGGCCAGTATCTTCTCTGCCGGAATAGCCCGCAGTTCTGCCAGCGATTTAGCGCCCATCTGTTCGGCAAACGCTACCCCTTGTTTCTCACCATCAGCCAGTGAAACCGGCGATAAAGTACCCAGCAACGAGCCGCTTTCACCAATAGCCCCGGCCAGCATGTCTTTCGATAACGGAGAAGCCATCAGCCCACTCACGGCTATCGACCCGGCCGATTCACCGGCGATCGTGATGCGCTTGGGATCACCGCCAAACGCGGCAATATTATCGCGTACCCATTTCAGTGCCGCATACTGATCGAGCAATCCATAGTTGCCCGATGCCTTGTGCGACGACTCAGCAGTCAGTTCGGGGTGCGCCATGAAACCGAACACATTAAGCCGGTAGTTGACCGTCACAGCCACAATTCCCTGCTTGGCCATGCTTTCGCCATCATAGCGTGGTTCGGAGCCATCACCCGCCATAAAGCCACCGCCATAATAATAAACCAGCACAGGCAGCTTTTCCTTCGCCGATTTAGCTGGCGTCCAGACGTTCAGGTACAGACAGTCTTCACTGACCCCATTTGATCGGAACCCCATGTCGCCAAAAATAGGGCGCTGCATCGCGCGGGCCCCGAAGGCTGTTGCCTGCCGAACGCCCTGCCAGTTCGCAGCCGGCTGCGGTTCTTTCCAGCGTAGGTCGCCCACAGGAGGAGCCGCAAACGGAATGCCCTTGAATGACCGAACGCCACTCACTTCGGCAGTTCCAGCCAATGTACCGTTGGCTACTTTGGCCTGCGGCTGCGCTCCTCCGCCCGACTGAGCCATGCCGGGCAGCACAGCGCAGGTCGTCAATGCCAGGCTGATAATCAGGTTTTTCATAGGTATTATCGGTTTTTAGGATGCACAATCAGGAGCAATATGTTCTTTATACATATTGCTCCTGATTGTAAATGCCGAAAACGACATAAACTACTGTATCGAATAGATAGGAATACACATCCATTTGCAGGACCGCAGCAGCCCTGTTTGAGCAATACTTAGCTAAAGTTATTCGCTGCTAATGGCGAACCGCTTGATTCGTTCATTATAGCGGTCGAGCTGGTCATCATCGGGTGAGCCTGCCTGATGTAGCTCAAACAGGAGGAAATCGGCCCGATCAGCACCTTCCAGCATACCCTCAAACTTAAGCTCTTCGTCTACCCAGGCAGCTGATTTGCAAAGATCGATAGCCTGCTGCAGAACAGCCTGCACAATAGTTGTCGTTCGCTCGGGGCTTTGCGTGGTCAGCAGCAGCGTACTGACCGACCGCACGTAATCGGCAAAAACCAGTTCGTTGGCGGGCAGGGCAGCCTGTACCCATTGGTAAGTCAGCGTTTGGATTACCTCTTTATAGGGTGGGTGGCCAAGATCATCGGGGTGTATGCGTCGATTCACAACTTAAACATACCAGTTTCCGGCCAACTTCCCATGAGCAGGACAGGCGAACCTGCCTATACCGAGCGGGCGGCTTATATCGTGCTGACGAGCCAGATCATGATCGTTCCTACTGATGCATACAACAAAGCCGCAGCCGTGCATTTTACCTTGCACAGCGCTCCTTCACTTGTGCGTACAGCTTCATTCAGATACGTAATTGTAACTACCCAACAGCAGATGGCTGACATGAGTATACCTACGAGATTCATAGCGATTGTATCAGTTAGCATAGATTGAGACGCAGTCTATACGCGCGACACCGAAACTCAGATTTATACTTACGCACCTGTATTTATACTTAATCGGCTGTTTTTATTCGCCATGACTTGTAAGGCCGTTTTTTACAAAAAACTCCCCGGCTCCGCCTGTAGCAGAACCGGGGAATCACCCGTACTGGTAACGATTTATTATTTTTTGGTCGAATCTGGCATAACAACCTTCGTTGTATCAGTCATCATCATGGCTGAATCACCGCTAACGACGGTTTCGCTTTCAACGATCGTAGCTGTGTCAGTAGTAGCCGTTTCCGACGACTCAGTTTTTTTAGACTGGCAACCAACGGCCATCGACAACATTACGGCGAAGAAGAGCGTAGATTTAACTACAGATTTCATAGTGATTGTGAATTTTACGGTTTCATGAATTGATACGCGTACCGCTAATAGGTAACCCAATCACACTGATTTTTACTCTTTTTTTAATGTATGACCATTCATCAATCCGGCTGATGGTAAACCAGCACTGGTACGTCAGATTTGGTAATCAGCGCGGCAGCGTAGTTTGGGTGAAAGAGTTTATCCAGAAAACCAGTCTGCGCATACAACTCCATCACAATCAGATCAGCTAGCGTATTCTTCATCTGCTCTTCTGTCAGAATCATCAGCGTTGCATCAAAAGCGTCGACCAGCGAATCGGTCTGTTTAGCTACGTCGCTCTGCTGCGTCTGTGGCTGCATGGCGTAAGCGATTGACTTTACTTCGGTCGGATACGTCGCTTTGCTACTTTCGTCGGGCGTCGGTACGACCAGCACCGGACAGCGTACTTTGTCGACAACATCACTGACAGACGTACCCGACAGTCGATCAAAAAACGTACTAAGATCAGACCGGCCCATCACAATCAAATCGGCGCTGTATTGTTTGGCCGCTTCGATGATTTCATCTTCGACCGAACCTACCCGCCAATCAGCGTTGACCGAGAATCCTTCGTTTCGGAGCGACATGCCCAGCGCTTCCAGATTTTGGCGGCTAATAGTTTCTAACTCTAATGATGCTGGTGTGCTCACGCCGATGCCAGCTGCCGGATCGGCAACGCTGGGCAGCGTCGTATCCGGAACGATGGGCTGGTAAACGTGTAGCAGGATAACAGTGGCGCCCGTTTTTTGGGCAAACAGCCGGACCCAGGCCAGCGGTGCTTGAGTGTTGGTAGCGAAATCAGTCGGGAAGAGTAACGTATTCATGTGTAGGAAGTGGTCTTTCTGAAAGAACAAACGAAACGGCCAACATTCCCGCCCCAAACTGGAAATTTGTTTACTGAGCCGGTTTTTCCGTAGTAATGCCACCCATCTTTTCCACCGCCAGCAGTTGCTTCATGGTCTTGTCCATTCCCTCCGTCGACCCATCAAGGAAGATGACGTTACCTTTACCATTTTCCGCGAAATGCTTGATGGCTTCGGTCCAGATAGAGAACAGAATCAGCGATGCGTCGAGCTTGGCTTCGGTCATAACCTTTGCCGATTCCGCCATTCCTTTGGCCACTTCCTCGCGAAATAAAGCCACCCCCTGCCCGCGCAGCTGCGACGCCTTTTTCTCGGCTTCGGCTGAAATCTGAATGGCGTTACCCTCCGCTTCGGCCGCTTTGGTTTTGGTGATCAGCAGGGCCTGCCCTTCGTTTTCGGCAGCCGCTTTCAGGTTCGACGATGCCACAACCTGCGCCATCGACCGCATGATTATTTCATCGAAAGCAATGTCGTTGAGTTGCAGATCGATCAGGTGGTAGCCCCAGCTTTCGAGCAGGGTGTCGATTTGAGCTTTTACGTGTTCGATGATTTCACCCCGCAACCCCAGGATCTCCGCCTGCCGTTTGGTAGCGACGAAGCTACGGATCGAGCCCTCGATGGTGCGGATCAGGGCCTGCATGAACGAGGCCTGGTCGATAAATTTGAAAGCGACGTTCTTAATCGTTTCCTCTTCCTGGTTCAGTACCGAGTACACCAGCATCGCCTTGAAGTTAACATTCGCCTGATCGGCCGTGATCGCCTGAAAGGCCAGTTCAACCGACTGGTTTTGGATCGACACGCGCCGATAGATGAATTCAACAAACGGGATTTTGAAATTCAGACCGGGCATCATGATCCGGGCGTACTTGCCAAAAATCGTGACGACGGCGACGGTACCCTGCTGTACGATCACAACAGACAGGAAGACAAGCAACGCGGTAAGAAAAAAGAGAATCAGTAAAAACGGCATGGTAGCGTGTGTTTAGGTTAACAGGCCGAAACTACCGGTTTACCAGTACCTATCACTACGGAAACCGTACCAACGGCGCAAAATGCCCCCGCTTGTGCATTGGTATTGATGAGTACTACGGTAAACGAAACAGACCTTCCGAATTCAGGCTTGTGTAGCTAAACACGTCGACGTATTAGCCTTATTACCTTATGTTTAGCTCCTCAGAACGCCTTGAAACAGCCGTTCGCTATTGATGGACTTACCTGATTAGTGACATTTTTCTGCTGCCGGTTATACCGGTCTGACAGCCTACTTTGCCGTAGCTATCTTGGTCAGTGGCCTGACGGGAACGGCCTTCGCTGTCAACAACCGCGACCAACTGGCTGGCTGGGGATGGTATTTGTTTAGCGGTATCGTCGATCTGGTTATCGGTACGTATCTGTTGGCTTATCCAGACGTGGCGACCGTTGCGCTGCCCATCTATATCGGTTTCTAGCTCCTGTTTCGGAGTATGCTGGCGATTCGGCCGGCCACGGCGCTTCGTTTGATTGGTCAGAAAGGCTGGGGCTGGCTGCTGGGTATCGGACTTGTCGCACTGGCGATGGCCATTACTATTTTGTTAGTGCCGGGTCTGGGTGTGGTAGCCGCTCTTTCGTTTACCAGCCTGGCCTTGATCGCGCTGGGCGTCAGTTCAGTTCTGATTTCGCTGCGCCTGCGCCGGATTCATGAGCGTATTGAAGAACACAACGAACGCCAACCGTAGCGTCTGGTTTATCCAGAACGCATCAGCCCCGCGAGAGCCGTATCCTGGTCATCTCGCGGGGCTGATGCGTTTAATTGACTGGCTCGTTACGCCAGTACTTCCTCCGGCATATCGACGTCCACTGCCGGCGCCGATGCGTTTTGCTGACGCATGTATAACACGACACCCAGCAGTAGACCGGCAGTGGCCAGGCCCGCGCCTACCCACTGCGGTGATGCGTACCCAAGTCCGGCGGCAATCGGTAGACCGCCCAGGAAAGCACCCAGTGCATTTCCAATGTTAAAACCAGCCTGCGTCACCGACGATGCCAGCATTTCGGAACCGTTCGACGCACGAATCATCAGAATCTGAATGGGGGCGCCCAGCGAGAACGAAATAGCCCCTGTCACAAACGTCATAGCCAGAATGGGCAGTTTGAACGGCGATACGTAGTAAACCACAATCAGGCTAATCGCCATCAGTCCCAGAAAGAACATGGTCGCTTTGATTGGCGAAACCCGGTCGGCAACCATCCCCGACAGCAGATTTCCTACCGCCATACCGATACCGGCCAGTACCAGAATCCAGGTGATCTGATCGGCCCGGAAACGAGCAACTTCTGTCAATAATGGAGCAATGTAGCTGAACCAGGCAAATAGTCCACCCGTACCGATCGCCGTAATACCCAGAATAAGCCAGGGTTCGGCATGGGTAAACAGTTTCAGGTCTTTGCGCAGGTTAGTCTGGCCAACTACCGGCATGTCGGGCAATAGTTTGTAGATACCCGCCAGCGTAATCAGCCCGACAACGCCAATAACGACGAACGTTAGTCGCCAGCTTAATTCATGACCGATATACGTACCAAGCGGTACTCCGACAATGTTAGCAACGGTCAGTCCGGCAAACATCATCGAGATCGATTGCGCTTCCTTACCTTTGGTCGACAGCCGGCTTGCGACCACCGCCCCGACACCGAAGAACGCACCATGCGGCAGGCCCGACAGTAGCCGAGTAATCAGCATAATTTCGTAGCTCGGCGCAAACGACGACAGCAGGTTGAAAACGGTGAACATCGCCATCAGACCCAGCAGAATTTTCTTCGGCGGATAGTTACCGGCAATGGCCACCAGCAAGGGTGCGCCCAGCACCACGCCCAGTGCGTAGGCCGAGATCAGGTGACCAGCCATGGGAATCGAGATGTCCAGTGTCCGGGCCAGATCAGGCAGGATCCCCATCATCACGAACTCCGTCATACCGATGCCGAAGCCACCCATCGTTAGTGGCAGCAGGTTCTTTTTCATACGCTTACAAATCTCATCCACTCAGTGCAATATCATCGCTACTGATTGGCCCACAAAAGGCCTTGTTTCTTGGAGAAATGCAAACGAATGAAATTCGTTTCACCACCTGCGAATGTTCGTATTTCTTAGTAAATCAATACAACAACGATCAGAAGCTAAGGCCCAACCGTACGGCCAGCCGGTTGTACACCCGGTGTTCGTCGCGCCGGATATCGTTCCAGCCTAACGGTTTGTTTGCGTCGACCGTCTGCCGTTTGTAGCTGAGCGACAGCAGAAAGCCCCCTTTACCGGGTTTACCGAACCGCAGCCCAAGACCAGGGTTGAGCATCAGCCCGCCCCTGGTTAGTTCGTTACCAGTCGACGCTTTGTTGAGCCAGGTCAGGCCGTAGCCAACATCGGCCGAGACAAACAGATTGACGTTTTTCTGCTCTGCCCGTGTCAGGTCGTAGCGCAGCCCAGCACCAACCGGCAGCAGCAACGCGTTGGCATACCAGTCGACACCGACTACGCCACCTACAGCCAGCCGGGGCCGCAGCTGTACCCCATTAAAGGTTTGTATGGTCAGGCTTACTTTGTTTTCGACCTGCTCCGTTGGCGATCCAAAGCCCGACGGGTACGAAACACGCCCAAACAGCCCGCCTAACTCAGTATAATTAATAAAGGGGTGTGCACGCTCTACCCGCTCCACAACCGGCAGCTGCGCCCACAGCACCGGTACGCTGCCCACCAGTATGGCCAGCAAACAGCCAATCGTACGAATTATGGCCATACTAGGTGAGCGTAGGACGGTTAACGGGAATTTTACTAAGCAACCGCAACCGGGCCGGATTGCTGTAGTCGAACTGGTAGAAGCCGTCCCGCCCGATCATCAGCAGAATTTTCTGGCCCGACACCGTGCCCATTGGAATTACATCGTACGCCTGCAAGTCTTCGATGTATTGCTGCAGGTTCCGGTCGATTTGCAGCGGGTCGCTGGCATTGAACGATTTCAGGCCGTAATCGCCTTCGCAGATGAACAGGTTCGGGAAATCGACACCCAACCCGTGCGGATTTCGCATCGGATAGCTTTTCACCAGCTTCGGGCTCAGCAGGTTGCTGACATCGACCACGTCGAGCTGATTGGTAAACCCGGCGCAGGTGTTTCCCGATCGTAATGTCACGTACGCGGTGTTGCCATTGACGACGACCGGGTCGCACACGCGGGCATGACTGAAGGTCGACAGTTGTTTGGGCTGCGCCGGATTGCTGTTGTCATAAATCATCATTCCCGTCTGCGAACCGATGAATAGCTTGTCTTTGTAAGGAAAAATAGTTTCGATCCCCCATCCCATCGACACCGTATTGCTGAATGTAGGCTTGGCAGGCTGCTGTACGTTGAAGAGTTTCATGTCCGAAGAGCCGACGGCGTAGAGAAATTTGTCGTACAGAGCAAAACGGGCCATCGAGCCCCCAGTGCCGCTGCTACCGCCCGCCGATCCGGCTTTGGTATCACTGGATACACTGCTCGCAAACATCGTATTGACGGTCCACCAGCCCCCCGTTTGTGTCGGCGTTGCTTCGCAGTTTGTTTGAACCGTCTGCGTCCGGTAGTCTACACGCTGATCGTTGATGATCGTATTATTGTTGGCTGGCTGATACGACCACCAGCCGCCATCGAACTGCCCCTGCGTGAACACGTTTTCGACACGAGCGACTTCATGAATGTTGGCGATGTTGCTAATATCGAATGTCACCAGATCCATATAGCTGTCGGCGTACAGATACTGGTCGCGAACGGCGATATCGCCATTACCCGGAATGTTGATGAACGCCAGCGTTTTGGGCGACGATGGGTCGCGGTTGTCGATAATGTGAATCCCTTCTTTCAACTCGTTGATAAACAGGTAGCCGTCTTTGGTGTAGATTTTCCCCGGCTTGACCAGCGGTTGCGCGGTGGAGACCCCCACGCCCTGCCGCACCTGCGTGGTTGTCATGGTAACGGGTGTGTATTGCCGAAAGACGCGGGTTTCGGTGCAATTGTCGGTGCAGGCGAATGCTGTCCACAGGAAGGGGATACACGCCAATAAGTAGAGTGTTCGTTTCATAGCAATTGATCAGGAATAGAGTATACCCCCACGACCCTATACGCTGACTAGCCGTTGTAACACACTCAGGAATAATCGATTGATTTACTAAATGGTAGGCATTTCTACGGTTCGACAGTGCATCCTTCTCATTGAACGCGCGTCAAATCAGATTATACCGCTGCATTGGTATCCGCCGTACGTTTAAACCAGTCCCAATTACGTATCTGCCCCCACGACGTAGCCCAATCGATTATCATCTCGGGCTTAGGGTAACAGGTTAGCGTGCCTCCTTCGAAGCTATGACCAGCGCAGACAGGTAGCGCCGAATAGCCTAGTAGTATATGCGCGACAGTACCGGCAACGGGGTGCTCACTTACCCAGCGAATACTGTGTATATCAGGCTGCGTTTGATTAAGATAGGTACCGTGGAGGATTGATTAGCGTAGGGAGTATAAGCGCTTTTTCGTCCAGATTACGCTGCGTAATCTGATCGTCTGCAACAAAGTATAAAGCGGCTTCCGGGAAGCTACCTTCTGCTGTACGACTCATTACGTCTGTATATATATTCGTAGCTTTCTGCGCTGTATAGCCTGGGCATGTTTGCCGCTTCACAAAAAGGCTCCCGTACCCGACGTCGACAAACTGATCGATCTGTTGCTGACTCAGCGTTTCCATAGCTAGTTCGTTGTGCTGACCAGTACCTGCACCGGCCCCAGGAGCCCTGATGGCAAGAGTGGGGAAGTTGCCTGGTAGAACGGCATGGTTGTAAAGGTAGTTTTCACGGCATCGGGCTGCGCATCGCCAATGAGCCGGTTCGGCCACAGGTTCGTCACCCGGATTTCGAGCCGGTTGTTACCCGCTTTTACGGCCTCCGTTATGTCGAGTCGGAACGGCTTTTTCCAGGCAATTCCCCCGTTTTTTCCGTTGACAATTACCTCTGCCATATTCTTCACCTCCCCTATGTCAAGGATATAGTGCCCATTTTTGACCACTTCCAGCAGTGAAAACAAGATCTGGTACGCAGCCGTGCCCGAAAAGTACTTGACAGCCGCGTCGGCATTATCGGTCCAGGACGTCAGGTTGTCGAGCGTAAGCGTGCATGGGTCACCGGAAGCCATTAGGAATTGAACGCGCCAGGAAGTCGTCAGCGCAGTGACCTTCGTTTCGGTACGCGTTGGCTTTGTGAATGTCGTCGCCCTTGTTGGCTCGCCGAAAACAACGAAGTAGGCGTCCCACGAGTCAAAATGCAGCGGTATAACGGTTCGTCCGTCGGCGATTCGGTACGAGACAGATTCGATTTTACCTGTTTGCGGATGCCAGATCATCGGTACACGACCCGTACTGCGGAAGCTGATCTCAGCGTCGTTAGGTTCGTCGCTCCGACTGTTGAGCCAGTAAATCGGTTCATTGGCCGTTTGCTGATGCACGTACAACACGGGCGCTTTCTCACCACGAACGAGTACGTCTTCCGGTATGCTGAGCGCCTTCAGCACCTGGGCGACCGGCTTACCAACCGTGACGTTCGGGCTGCGCCACAGTTGGTCGACCAGAGTGCGGAAGGCCGCCGGATCATCGCTCAGACTCGGCGACTGTTCCGGCTTTACGCCCGCTACATGAACACCCGCCTTTATGAGTTCTCCAATTCTTTTAAGTACCGGCAGCGTCATCTGGCGGGCGCTTTCGTCCAGCACCAGCAGATGGTAGGTCGGGCCACTAGGGACGATCAGTTTGCCCTTTTTGGCCCAAACAATGGTCAACAAGGCCGTGGCATTAACGAAATCGTATTCGTAGCCGGGTGACACATCAGCGAGTTTTGTCGTAAACAGCGAGGTAATGTTTTTATTCTCTCCGTAGTAGTACAGCATGTCGACAACGGGTTTACCCTGCTGTAGCATATAACAACTCAGGCCAAGGTAGGTCATCCACGGTTTGGCTTGTTCCGCCCAGGTTTCCTGCCGGGTAAAGTATTGTCCGAAAGAGCCCAACGAAAAACCGGGTTTCATATCGTCGAGTGGCTGGTGTACCGACGTGTGAATGACGAAGCGATTCAGCCCCGACGCCAGTTCCATATCAGCAGTCCGTTTCAGGCGCTGTGGATCGTAGCCGAACGCGTTGCCGATGGAGGTCATCGACTCGGCCGCTACCAGATTCTGTCCGTAAATATGCGCCACCGATGCCGACTCGCGGATGTCGGCTTTACTACGAATTTCCTCCTCGCCCCCACCGGCCAGACTACCCGGCGTCCACATGGCCGACATCGGAATATCGGCCTTCCGCTTGACATCCATGCCGTCGGCCAGGTAAATTCGCTTATTCTCGTGCGATTCGGTATAGCGCTTCATACCACGCTGGTGCAGCACCTCACCGATCTGATCATAGTGGTTTTCGGCGATCAATTCGCCAATGGTTTTGCGGAGGTCCCACAGAAACTGTTCACTAGCGGTATAGTTGTTTACCACCCGCCCCGTCAGCACCGGAATCTAGGGGGTCAGGCTGTGGCCCCGGCGTTTGCGAAACTCGTCGGGCAGCGCTTTCGTCCAGTTCATATGCCTGGCTTCGTAGCTGTCGAGAATCATGTATTGCAGCCCCGACGCTCCCAGTTTCCTGCCGGTAACATCATTATACATGTCGAGGTAGGTGTTGATATACCGCCGGACAGCGTCTTTGTCGAACTTATTGACCTCCAGTCCCGTCGCTTCGGGCGAGGCCGGGTGGTTCTGCCGCCCCGTCAGGGAATAGCACAGCCGCACCAACTGCCACGTACCATAGGGCGGAGTCCAGTTCAGCGTTCCGTCGGCCTTCAACTGTTTGGAGAGATCAATGACATCGGTCAGCGGGATGGCGCCCGCTACTGCCGACTCAGTGCCCGGCGGAGTTTCCACCCAGGGCATGAACCCCGCCTTATCTTCGAACAAATCGATTCGATCAGTACCGTACAGTCTCAGTTCAGCGACGTTGACGCCCTCCGGCTTCGGCGTTTCCGTGCGCCCAGCCATGGCTGCAAACATGTTGACTTCAGGTTTCAGGGTTGTGAACGTAAACCGAAAGAATCGGGCTGTCGTCGGCGGTATGAGCCGGGTATTCTGCGGGACGATACTACCGGGGATAGTCACGACGGTCCGGAACGTTACACCGTCGTCGCTGACGCTCAGCGCCCGGTTTTCGGGGCCTCCATTAAATTGTTCCAGCGCCGTGTGGTTCGCCCCAGCAATTGAAAAGGCCCGGAAGGTCTGTGGCTTGTCGAATTCGTACTGAATCCACATCGCTTCGCCAACGGCGGTAGGCGGCAGGTAGGTTGCTTTATTGACGTCGCCATCGGTCACCGCCTTCAGGTTGAATGTTCCCCCGCTCGACGACACTTTGGGAGTTAGCTGTGTAAACGGTCGGTCGTCGACGGGCAGGCGGTAAGCAATCAGGGCGGCATCCTGGTAATAGGTCGGCAGGGTTTGGGTGGTGCCCCTCGTTATCTCCTGCTCAGCAATCGGCACCTGCTGAAAGCTACCCGTTGTCGCTGGTGGCATGGGCAATTTTCCAGTAAACGGTTGTCCACCCGTCAGAAGCATCTCGCTCCAGACGTACTTTTTCATAGCATCCGGTGCTGTCACCCATGGCCCGCCCATTACGCTCCAGCCCGGTGATCCGGCAATGGCCATTTCGAGCTGATTAGCCCGGGCGACATCGGTAGCGTAGTTGAACGCATCTTTCCAGTCCGGCGTCATAAACACCAGCTTTTTAGGCACCACAACCGGTGTAAACAGGCTGGCGTCGAAATTCTAAAACCCGCCAATCCCAACCCGACTCATCCAGTCGAGATCTTTCTTGATTCCCTCTTTCGTGATGTTGCCATTCATCCAGTGCCACCATACGCGGGGCTTCGCTACGTTTGGTGGGGTCTGGAATTGGTGCGGCATTGTTGCAGGCTGGGCAAAGGCCAGCACTGGGGTCAGCAGGCAGAGCAGGAAAGGGGCTTTCATGCGAAATACAGGCTTGTGGTTAACCATTGGTGTATGTCACCAGGGTGGCTTAGCCTACGAAAGCAAAAACGGCACTCAACATCCTCATTGTCAATCCAGCCGACCGAACAATTACACCTAATCGCTGGAAACGTCAGGTGATAGTAAACCGACGACCTAACAAAAAGCGCTGCAACCCAGTATGTACCCGGCAGCAGCGCTTTTTGTGCTTGATAATCTAGCTTATTAAAATGTCCCCGGCAGCAGCCTGTCGGGGACGACCTTGTTGCTGTGTTTATCAGTGAGCGACGAGCCAGTTTTCACCGATGCCGATGCCGGTTTCCATCCTAACGGCCATTGGAATGGCGTGCTTCATGATGTGGTCGACGCGTTCGCGCAGGTAGTCGATTTCGTCGCGATGGGCATCGAAGACAAGTTCATCGTGTACGGTCAGAATCATTTTCGACTTCAGTTGCTCCGTCTGCATGAATTCGTGAATCTGAATCATGGCAATCTTCAGCATGTCGGCCGCGCTGCCCTGAATTGGGGCGTTCACGGCGTTGCGCTCGGCAAACATCCGATCAGTCTGGTTGCGCGAGTTGATATCGCGGAGGTAGCGTCGACGACCCAGGATCGTTTCGGCATAACCGAAGCCCCGCGCCTTTTCGATACACTGATCGATATAGTCTTTGACCGCCGGAAAACCCGCGAAGTATTCTTCGATGATCTGAGCTGCTTCTTTGCGCGGAATCTTGAGCCGCTGCGCCAGTCCGAACGATGAGATACCGTAGATGATGCCGAAGTTGATGGTTTTAGCTTTCCGGCGCATATCGCCCGTCACCTCATCAAGCCCAACGTGAAAGACCTTGCTGGCCGTCTGCGTGTGAATGTCGACACCGTTGTTGAACGCTTCGAGCATGGTTTGGTCGCCACTGAAGGCGGCCATGATGCGTAATTCGATCTGCGAATAATCGGCCGACATAATCTGAAACTCAGGACCACGCGGGACGAACGCCTTACGAATTTCCCGCCCCCGTGGTGTTCGGATCGGAATGTTCTGCAGGTTCGGATTAGCCGACGATAACCGCCCGGTACTGGCCACCGCCTGATTGAAGGACGTATGAATCCGTCCGTCGCGCTTGCTGATCAGCAAGGGCAAAGCGTCGACATACGTGTTCTTGAGCTTGATCAGTTCGCGGTAATCCAAGATTTTCTGAACGATCTCGTTGTCGCCTTCGAGCTTCGACAGCACTTCCTCTCCCGTCGCATATTGCCCTGTGCGGGTCTTTTTAGCGTTCTTATCCAGCTTGAGTTTATCGAACAGTACCTCACCGAGCTGCTTTGGCGAACCAATATTGAACGTCTCGCCGGCGATGGCATAAATTTCCTGCTGTACCTGCCGCATGTCGGTCTCCAGCGTCGCTGAGAGTTCGGCCAGCGCGCTTGTGTCGATCGTAATGCCTTCCAGTTCCAGATCGGTCAGCACCTGCACCAGCGGCATCTCAACCTGATCGAACAGCTTATGCAGATTGTCTTTTTCGAGCTGGGGTGAGAGGGTATACTTCAGTTGAAGGGTGATGTCAGCGTCTTCCCCGGCATAGTCGACCACTTTCTGAATGTCGACGTCGCGCATGGTAAGCTGCCCTTTCCCTTTCTTTCCAATCAGCGATTCGATCTCGACCGGACTGTAGTTCAGGTACGTCATGGCCATCATGTCCATATTGTGCCGCATTTCGGGCTCAATCAGGTAATGGGCAATCATGGTATCGAACAGTTTACCCTGTACCTCCACGCCGTATTTTTTCAGCATCAGCAGGTCGTATTTCAGGTTCTGCCCAATCTTTTCAATGGCCGGATTGGCAAAAACGGGCTTAAATTGGTCGACGATCGCCTGTGCCTCGGCCCGGTCGGGCGGCACGGGTACGTAGAACGCTTCGCCGGTCCGGTAGGCAAACGACAGCCCTACTAAATCCGCTTCGACGGGGTCGATAGCCGTCGTTTCCGAATCGAAACAGAAGCTCTCCTGCTGATTCAAAAAATGGACCAGGCTAGCGCGCAACTCATTGGTATCGACCAGCCGATAGTCATGAACGGTGGTCAGAATCGTTTTCCTCCGTTCGGGCTGCACCTCATCAATTTCATAGTCAGGGTAAACGTCCAGATAAGCCGGCGCTTCCGTCACTTCATTCCCCGGCGTATCATCCGGCGTAACCGTTTAGGTCACCGCATCAGGAGTGGCTTCCGAACCGGAGGCAACGGGTGCCTGAACCGGTGTTTTCTTTGTCCGCTTCTTCGGTGCAGCGGGTGCAGGCGTATCCACGCTGGGCGTATCCACGCCGGACGTATCCACGCCGGACGTATCCACGCCGACCGTCTCACTGCCAATCGACCCGAAATCAAACGGCAGGTCGCTGGCCCCCGACGGACTAACAGCGCCCATGTTCGGGAACGGCAGGAAGGCCGGATTCTCATCGCCTGGTGAGTCAAACAGGTTCATCTGTCCCTGCGCCGGCTTGTTCTGAAACGCGGTGGGCAGTGGCTGCTCGTCATAATTACTACCCAGCAGCCGGCCCTTCATCTGCTTAAACTCCAGTTCATCAAGCAAGGCCGACAGGCGAGGTTTGTCGTATTCGGTATGGCGCAGTTTATCTTCGTCGAAGGCAAGCGGAACATCAAGGTGGATGGTTGCCAATTGCTTCGAAAGCAGTCCCTGTTGGGCAAAATTCACGACATTGTCACGCAGTTTACCTTTCAGCTGATCGGCGTTGGCAATCAGGTTCTCGACCGAGCCAAAGTCGGCAATCAGCTTCTGGGCAGTCTTCTCGCCTACGCCGGGAATACCGGGAATATTATCAACCGAATCACCGACAAGACCCAGCATATCGGTTACCTGTTCGATGCGCTCGATCTGCCAGCGGTCAAGCACTTCCTTTACTCCCTGCTTTTCGGCGGGCTTGCCCATGAAGGCAGGCTTGTAAATGTGTACATGCTCTTCAACCAGTTGGCCGTAATCTTTATCAGGCGTCATCATGTACACCTCGAAATCAGCCAGAGCCGCTTTCTTGGCAATGGTTCCGATGATATCGTCGGCCTCGTAACCATCCAGAATCAGGATCGGAATATGCATGGCCTCGATCACCTGCTTGATGTAGGGTGTTGCGACGCTGATGTCTTCGGGTTGTTTCTGCCGCGTGGCCTTGTATTCCGGAAATTGCTCGTGCCGGAACGTCTTTTTCGACGAGTCGAACGCGACGCCGATATGCGTTGGTTTCTCCTTCGTCAGTACCTCGATCATGGCGTTCATAAAGCCGAATATGGCGGAGGTGTTGACCCCACGCGACGAAATCCGGGGCGACTTGCTAAAGGCGAAATGGGCGCGGTAAATCAACGCGAGAGCGTCGAGCAGAAACAGTTTCTTCTGGGGTTTGGCCATGCGAGAAAAGCAGACAATACACGAAAAATAAGGCGGTAACGCTTCGATACATCGATGGTCTACCGCCCGCAAAGATACCAGCCCTGACGACAGATCAGTGCCTTTTTATATAACACAGTGAACCGGGTTTTGATTCCTGTTTTTCGTAAGCTGGCCACATGAAAAACGGCCATTTCTGTGCAGAAATGGCCGTTTTATTTATTAACAAGAGACTTGTCGTTAAGGCAGTAGCAGGCGGTCGATGACGTGAATAACGCCATTTGACGCGGTAACGTCAGGCAGGCTTATATTCGATGCTGTGCCGCCGTTCCGACGCCCCGTCACCGTCAGAGCAGTTGTGCTCGCCCCCGCGGTGATCGTACCACCCTGCGCCGTTGTTAGGCTCGACCCAGCGGTAACTAGTGGTGTGTATACCCGGCTCGGTACAACGTGGTAAGTCAGGATCTTACGCAACGAATCGACCGGCATTGCGTTGATATCACCCACCGATTGTATGGCGGGTACGGCGGCTGTAAAGGCTGCGTTTGTCGGCGCAAAGACCGTGATGGGAGCCGTGGTCGATGTCAGCACCGACGTAATACCGGCACGGGAAACGGCCGCACTCAGGAACGAAAACGACAGGCTGGGATATAGCGTTGGAATGCCTTGGAGTGTAGCTGCAATGTCGCCAAGAGCTGGCGGTAGCAGCACCCGATTGATCGGGTAAATAACGCCATTGCTGGCAGCCGTTCCCGTTGACAGGATACGTGCGCCGTTAACAGAAAATACCGACGCCGTGGTCGAGGTAGCTGATGTCGAGGTAGCCGTCGTTGATGTACCAGTCGTCGACGTAGCGGTTGCCGACGTCGTTGTCGTCAGCGTACCTCTTGAGATATACAGCGAACTGCCTGCTGCCGTTGTCTGCGGTGTGTTGAACGCTGTAGGGACCGACGCTGCATCGAGCCGTGTCCCCAACAGATGGTATTGCAGTATAGCCTGCAACTGCACTACTGACAGGTTGTTGATGGCATTAGCGTCGGCATACCCGGCCGCTTTGAACGCATCGTCGGTAGGTGCAAACAGCGTGTACGTTCCGGCCTGACTCAGGGTAGCCCCCAGGTTGGCCCGCTGTATAGCCAGATTAAGTAACGTGAATCGGTTACCAGCGCTACCGTTGCCGTTGACCAACAGATCGTTGATCGTCGACAGCGTAGGGGTGTTATTATCATTGGGCTTGCAGGCCGTCAGATACCCCAGCATAGCCAATACGGATAAGGAGACAAGAGCAACGGTGCGGGAAACGACCGTCCGGCGGTTGGTTGACATATAAAAAAAGTCGGAATAGACAGTATACGAGCGACCCACAGTTCGCTCCGTTTTTCAAACTCCCGGCCGGCCCTGATTGTTGTTCGCTATAGACTGGGTGCCCCGAATTAATGACGGATTGCCGGATATAACCGACTCAATCCAGGCTACGTAACTCAGTCGAAACACCTCAATCGCTTTGTTCTATGCCTATTCGGCCCTTCTACTACGCCATTATCCTGTTGCTGATCGGGATGAGTTGTCAGTCTAATTCGTCATCGACTGAATCAGATCGCCCGGACTCGTCAACGACCGTTTCGGATGCATCGACGCAACAATCCGATTCACTCTGTTTTCGGGACATCCTGAGCCGCGACACGACAACGCTCCGACTAGTCCTGACAGGCAACCGCGCGTCGGGGCGGATCGACATCAATCCGTACGAAAAAGATCGGGCGCGCGGGTCGTTCACCGGCACCCGATCCGGTAACACCATCACGGCCGACTGGCAACGATCGGGCGAAGGCATAGCCGAGACCTATGCACTGACCCTGACACTCTCAGGCGATTCCATTTCGTGGGGCGAGGGCGAACGTATTCAGCAACAGGGCAAATGGGTATTGAAACAACCCGACGGCACGTACCACTACCGACTCGCCAAAATTCCCTGCCGCTAAATTACGCCACCTTGTAACTCACCCCGGCCAGGCTGTCAAGGGCGTTGAGCAGGGTGTTGGCGGGCGAGACTTTGAGCGTGCGCGATTGCAGACTGATTTCCAGCCGCTCATCAGGGTCGACCACGTTCAGCGACAGGTTACAGGTACCAGGGTGAGCATTCATTAGGTCGTTGATCTGACTGATCAACTGCGCATTCAGTACGTCGAGGGTGAGCGACACGCGCAGTTCCTTGCACATCTTCTCCCGCATCTCGTTGAGCAGTCGAATCGACGCGGGTTTGAATTCCAGTTGATCGGAGTTCCATTTGTTCTGCGTCTTGCCCGTAATATGCAGGAAGCGCCCCACATCGACGTACTGCCCCAACCGCACATAATCGTCGCCAAATAGCGCCAGTTCGACCGACGTGTTGTAGTCTTCCAGCTTGAAAATACAGAACGGATTCCCGGTTTTGGTGATCCGCACCTGCATCGACGAGACAATACCAGCGACTTTGATTTCGGGAGCTTTGGTTTCGTAGAGTTTATCGAGCGTACAGTTGCAGAAACCGTCCATCTCAAGCCGGAACTCATCGAGCGGATGACCGGTGATGTAGAACCCAACGACTTCTTTTTCGAATTTGAGTTTCTCGATCTGATTCCAGGCCGGCACCGTGGGTGGTTTAGGACGAGCCAGCATGGGTTCTCCCCCCATCATGGCGCCGAACAGCGACTGCTGCGCGGCTGCTTTTTCAGCGTGGTAGTTATTACCATACCGAATGATTTTTTCCAGAAACGGACTGGTTTCGGTCGGTGGTACGTCGAAATACTGCGCCCGGTGATAATCGGGCTCCAGCGCATCGAAAGCTCCGGCATAGGCCAGCGATTCAAGCGTTTTCTTGTTCACCGTCCGCAGGTTGACCCGGATGATGAAATCGAAGACGTCTTTGTACTCCCCCCCGGCGGCTCGCTCGTCGATGATGGCTTCTACAGCCGCATCGCCCGCGCCCTTGATACCGGCCAGACCAAAGCGGATCTCCCCCTTTTTATTTACGCCAAATACCCGCTCCGATTCGTTGACGTCGGGGCCAAGTACGGGAATGCCGATGTTCTTACATTCTTCGAGGAAGAAGGTGATTTTTTCGATATTGCCCAGGCAGCTCGTCAAAACGGCCGCCATGTATTCCGACTTGTAATACGTCTTGAGGTAAGCCGTCTGATACGCCACAAACGCGTAGCAGGTCGAGTGTGACTTGTTGAACGCGTACGAGGCAAAGGCTTCCCAGTCGGTCCAGATTTTCTCGCAGATCTTTGCGTTCAGCTTATTGGCCGCGCACCCGTCCATGAACTTGCCCTTCATCTTGTCGAGCGTCGCGCGGTCTTTCTTACCCATCGCCTTCCGCAGTACGTCGGCGTCGCCTTTGGTGAA
>JAKONH010000277.1 GCA_022702045.1 Spirosomataceae bacterium | reverse complement strand
TGAGGTTGCCCAGCCTAATTTGACAATGTCTGTATAGTGGGCGGATGTCGACAGAAAGTCCTCCACCTCGCGCAGGCTAAGTCCCTTGTCCATCACCATCGTCAGGCCACTCTGCCGGGGTTTGACGGTGCGGTCGGGTATCTGCGTAAGCGTATAGTTCATTCAGTTAGCTTGAATAGGGGATTCCAAAATCGCCCAAAAGTAGCACAACTCTCGCTAACCCCCCAAGAAAGTACACCTATTATCGCTTATTCGGGCCATTTTGCTTGGTTTAGTGCTATTTTTGCCTGCTATGGACAAGTCTACAAACCCCCGGCTCGACTTTTTTCGGGCTATGATCGGTCGTGACATGCGTGACAGTATTTCACCGCTGGGTCGCTGGCTGAATGTTACGTTACAGCAGGTTGATGAAGGTCGGCTGGTAGCCGATCTTGTGGTACGTGAGGAATTGACCAATCCGGCCGGGGTGTTGCATGGCGGGGCTGCCTGCGCCCTGCTCGATGATTTAATTGGTGCAATGGTCTTTACCCTAAACCGGGAACACCTATACGTTTCCGTCAACATGAACGTCGATTTTCTGCACGCAGCCCGGCTGGGCGATCAACTGACGATTACCGCAGAAGCCGTTCGAATAGGACGGAACATCGTGCATTGCGACGGTCAAATCAGAGCCGCTGATGGTAAGATCATCGCGAAATGCGCCACAAACTTGATTCAAACCAATACGAAATTGCCGTTTTAGCTTTTGTAGAGACGCGACCCTTCGCGTCTCACCGCCGGATGGCTACCGCCGGATGGCTACCGCCGGATGGCTACCGCCGGATGGTGTTGCTGACGCGTGCTGAGACGCGAGGGCCGGGCCGCCGGTGCGGTCGCGGCTCTACAAAAAAACTGGCTGATGTATTGTAAATTTTTGGTGAAAACACTACTTTTGCCCCTCATTTCCAATTTTATACAAAAATCATGTACGCAATCGTAGAGATCGCAGGACAGCAATTCAAGATCCAGAAGGATCGCTTTATCTACACCCACCGGTTAGAGGGCGACGTGGACGCTGCACTTGCGGCCGACAAGGTGAAAGTTCTCCTTGTCGATAACGAAGGTAGCATCTCGATCGGTGCACCAACTGTTGCTGGGGCCACTGTATCGGCTAAGATCGTCGAACACCTGAAAGGCGAGAAAGTTATCGTCTTCAAGAAGAAGCGCCGGAAGGGGTACAAAAAGAAAAACGGACACCGTCAGTACCTAACTAAAGTCCTGATCGAAGACATCACTCTTTAACTAGTTTAACGTTCAATGTCTAAAGTTTAAGGTTCAATACAACTTTAAACGTTAAACTTAAGACCTTAAACTCTTTCAAAAAATGGCACACAAGAAAGGTGTAGGTAGTTCCAAAAACGGCCGCGATTCACACAGCAAACGGCTGGGCGTGAAGCTATTCGGTGGCCAGTCGGCTATTGCCGGCAACATTATCGTTCGTCAGCGGGGTACCAAACACCATCCCGGTAAGAACGTAGGTCTTGGTAAAGATTATACGCTGTTCGCTCTGGTTGATGGTGTGGTTAAATTTCGCCCCGGCCGCGACAGCCGTTCGTACGTAGATATCGTTCCGGCTGGTCCGTCAGCAGTAGCAGCTCCGGCTGTTCCCGCTACTGCCGTAGCCGCTCCGATTGAGTAATCAACGGTGTAAGCCTGTGATAGAAAGCCCGCCTGATTTTAGTCAGGCGGGCTTTTCCCGTTTTAAGTCAAACTAAATAAGAAACCCGGCTGTTAGCCCGAAAGAGACAGCAACGTCGAGCAGATGATGTCGAAGAACTGTCAACGAGTACTACAATCTCTTTACGACTTATAACTTTTTATAACATATGAATCCTGCACTAAGCCGCCCTGTTTCGGTCTTTACCGAAGGTAGCCCAAACCCGAATTCGATGAAGTTCGTACTCAGCGTCGAACTGGTGCCGAGCGGCCTTTCCTTTGACTATGCTACCCCTGCCGACGCTCTTGTCGATGGTAAAGCATCACCGCTGGCGGTATCGCTGTTTGGGTTCGAGTTTGTACGTCGGGTGTTTATTGCCAACAACTTCGTGACTGTCACCAAAGATGAAGAGACCGAATGGGACGAGGTCATGTTCGAAGTGAAGTTGTTTCTGAAAGAATACCTAGGCGAGCAGAAACCCGTTTTTGCACAGCGTACGATGGACGCCAATACCACGAAGCTGGATATGGATTCGGAGACGGTGCAAAAGATCAAGGCCGTGCTCGATCAGTATATTCGTCCGGCTGTTGAAACGGATGGTGGCGCAATTAATTTCCACTCGTTTGATGACGCCAGCGGTATTGTGAAAGTGCAGTTGCAGGGCTCCTGCAGCGGCTGCCCATCGTCGACACTGACACTGAAAGCAGGTATCGAGAATCTGCTGACTCGCCTTGTCCCCGAAGTAAAAACCGTCGAAGCGGAGGGGGTATAAATGAGTTTAAGGGTTGTGGTTCAAGGTTCAACGTTCCTTTATCGGATGTGAATAACCTTATACGTTGACCCATAAACCTTAAACTTACGCTTGGCCAATCGCTCAGAAAGAACCGTCTCCGGTGACCCGGGGGCGGTTTTAACGTTTAATTAAAGAATACTCCCATCGATTAAACCACTACATGAAGAATTTACTGGTACTAGGAGCCATCGGATTGGGCCTATCGTCGGCGTCGGGACAGAATATGCTTGGCATTTCGACCAGCCGCTACGGTGGTACAAACCGGCTCTACATTAACCCGGCGCTGGCGGCCGATTCGCCGTCGCGTGTGTTTCTCAACGGGACAACGGCGAACATTCACCTCAATAACAATTACGTTCGCTACCAGGCTCCTTTCTCACTGCTACGACTTGTTACCAACAAGGTGCCTGCCCAGTACCAAAACGCGGATGGGTCGGTACGCTTTCAGGAGTCATACACACAGGAAATCAATGACGGTCGGCCAAAAAACGGAACATTGGCAGGTGAAGTACGGGGACCGGCCATTCTAGTAAAAACCAGTGAGTACAGTGCGTTTGCCGTGACAACCCGATTTCGGGGAATCGTGCAGGTAATGGGGGCGTCGGAGGCTCTATTGTCTTCCTTGCGTGCCAGCCTAAGCGATGGGGCGCTGTATGGCATTCCCAGCCGGAACAACCAGCTAAGCGTTAACACAAACACATATGCAGAACTCGCATTTACCTACGCATCGACCCTGATTGATGGTGATGGGCAGAAACTGCTGGCGGGCGCGACCGTGAAAGGACTGCTAGGCTATAATGCACAGCATTTCATTAACAACGGGCTGACCTACCGGGTTACGGCTGATGCCGCTACCCCCAATATGCCTTACCTGGAAGTCACCCAGCTGGATGCTACACTAGGCTACACAACGTATTTGCAGAATCGTGGCATCAGCCCACGTACCCTGATTAGCAGCGACATTCCGGGAATTGGTGTAGGGGCTGACCTTGGTCTGACGTATATCAATCAGTACGACAGTGATAGCCCGTCATTGCGCATCGGGGCGGCCATCACCGACATTGGTGGTATCAGCTACAAGGGTCAGGACTACGTGTACACGTCGGCACAACTGGAGCGCAACCCGATTCGATTCCAGGGAAGCGACTTTAACAACATCGGTGGGACACTGGATCTGGCACAAACCGTACAGGAAAAGCTCAGCGCCGGGCGTACTGCCGACCGTACCCGTTTCAGCGCAGGGTTGCCGACGTCGCTCAACCTGACGGCCGACTATACCGATGCAACCGGAGCCGGTATCAGCCTGACGTACCTACAGGACTTACGGTCAGTACAGGCGCAGGCCGTTCATCAGCCTACACTAGTTGCTGTAACACCCCACTTCGACAAGCGGTGGCTTAGCTTATCGTTGCCGGTGGTGTACTTGAATCGGGGGGTTAGTGTTGGCGCTTCGGTGCGGGTTGGCCCGGCCTGGCTGGGGACCGACAACTTCCTGGGCCTTTTCGGTAACTCAGCCAACGGTATTCGTCCGCGTGGACTGGACGTGTACGGAGGTCTTGCATTTGGCATCGGCCGCGCCGATAATGACTAGTAGGCGTATCCTGGTAAGGACTGGCCGGATTCGCGAAAAATGCGTAAATTTGGGGTAGTCCCATCGGAAAAAACCGGGGTGTATGGGCCTGTTATGACCGAGCGAACTACCTTTTTCGATACACCACTTACACAACTGCGGAGCTTAGGGCCGCAACGTACTGAACTACTCAATAAAGAACTGAACCTCTTCACCTTCGGTGATCTGATTCAGTATTACCCGTTTCGGTACGACGATCGGTCGCGTTATTACACGATCAGCGAACTAATGGACAGTATGTCGTCGGCGCAGGTGCGTGGGCGCTTGCGGGAGTGGTTTGTTGAAGGTGACGGTCCGAAGAAGCGGCTGGTCGGTACTTTCACCGACGGGACCGGGACGATGAGCCTGGTCTGGTTTCAGGGAATCACCTACATCGAAAAGACGCTCCGGCGCGATGGTGAATATATTGCTTACGGAAAGCCGCAGTCGTTTAACGGGCAATTCAGTATTGTGCACCCGGAGCTGGAAAATACGGCCACCGGTCCTGGCCACGAGCCGGGGTTTTATCCGGTTTACAACCTGACCGAGAAACTGCGCCGACGCCATCTCGACAGTAAGGCACTTGCCAAAGCGATGCGCCAATTACTCGAACAGGCATGGCCCCACATCCACGAAACCCTGCCCGCTGAACTGATTGAGAAATACCGGCTTATTAGCAAGCGCGACGCGATCTGGAATATTCACCTGCCACAAAACCAAGGCTGGCTCAAGCAGGCACAGCGCCGGTTGAAATTTGAAGAGCTGTTCTACAATCAGCTTCGGCTGATCAAGAACAAGCTGATGCAGAAGGAGGAATTTCCCGGTCAGATTTTCCGGGACACGACGCTGATGAAGCATTTTTATAACGAACTGCTTCCTTTCGAGCTAACGGGGGCGCAGCAGCGCGTCATTCGCGAACTGTACGCGGATTTTCTGACCGGCAAACAGATGAACCGGCTCTTGCAGGGCGACGTAGGTAGTGGAAAAACCATCGTGGCGTTTATTGCCTGTTTGATGGCCATAGGCAACGGAGCGCAGGCGTGTCTGATGGCCCCGACCGAAATTCTGGCCGATCAGCACTACAACGGGCTAAAACCCTTCGCCGATGCCATGGGGTTAAACATCGGTATCCTGACCGGCTCGACAAACAAGAAACGCCGTGTGGTGCTGCATGAGGAATTGCAGTCGGGGAAAATGCATATCCTGGTTGGTACGCATGCTCTGCTGGAAGATGCCGTGCAATACAAAAATCTCGGCCTGTGCATTATCGATGAACAGCACCGGTTTGGTGTGGCGCAACGGGCCAAGCTATGGGGTAAGAACGAAACCGTCCCTCCGCATATACTGGTCATGACCGCAACGCCCATTCCGCGCACGCTGGCCATGACCCTCTATGGAAACCTGGACGTATCGACTATCGACGAACTACCCAAAGGACGTAAGCCAATCAAAACCGTTCACAAGTTCGATAAGCACCGCTCCGAAGTATTTGGCTTTATGCGGCAGCAAATCGAACTGGGTCGGCAGGTGTATGTGGTGTATCC
>JAKONH010000511.1 GCA_022702045.1 Spirosomataceae bacterium | reverse complement strand
TCCAGAAAATCACGAACAAAGTCGTTAGCTGGTCGCTGAAGTAGTTCGTCAGGGGTACCGATCTGTACAAGGCGTCCTTTATCCATAAGTGCGATACGATCCGCCAGTTCGAATGCTTCACTGACATCGTGCGTAACCAATACAACCGTCGTCTCGCTCAGTTCTGTCAGGCCAAAAAGCTCCCGCCTGACATGCCGGCGCGTAAATGGGTCGAGTGCCCCAAACGGCTCGTCCATCAATACAAGAGGTGGCCGGGCCGCCAACGCGCGAGCCAGCCCCACTCGTTGGCGTTGGCCACCGCTTAGTTCAGACGGGTATCGATTCAGGCTGCTTGCCGGCAGTTGCAGCTTATCAAGCAATTCACGGCTACGCTGACTGATAACGTCGGGGTCCCAGTTCAGCAGTTTGGGTACGGTAGCAATTGCTTCGGCCACTGTATAGTGCGGAAACAACCCCCCGTCCTGAATAACGTATCCGATGCGTCGACGCAGTTCCGGAGCCGGTCGCTCCCGGATGTCAGTTCCATCGATCTGGATCGTACCGCCATCCGGCTCGACCAGCCGATTCAGCATGCGCAGTGTCGTTGTCTTACCACAACCACTCGTGCCAAGCAATACAAGCGTTTCACTAGCGGCCACTGACAATGAGAGATCATCGACAGCATTAAAACCACCGAACTGCTTCGACAGATGCTGTATGGTTATCATCAACTCGTTACCTGAACACCCTTCCAGAATGCAACCCGCCCTTTAATCTCATGCGCGGCCGGTTTGGGATCAGGGTAATACCAAGCGGCATCCACGTTACTCTTATCGTCAACCTGTAAGGTATAATAAGAAGCAACTCCTTTCCATGGACAGGTCGTATGCGTACTGCTGCTCGTCAGAAAGCCAGCCTCGACCGATTCAAGAGGAAAATAGTGGTTGTTTTCAACAACTATAGTGTCATCACTTTCGGCAATGATCTGCCCGTTCCAGATAGCTTTCATTTATTGCTTATTTCACAAAATAAAACACTTGATTTTCACGAGCAGGTATTTAGCGGGAATTTTCCCAGTCGGGACGCATCGTCCGGTCCAATTATATAGCCCGCTGGAAACGCAGGTGACGTATCAATGTATAAACCGCTGTGATAGTCTCTTGTTCATGCAATAAACAAGGCCGAAAGCATGATAATTGAACTAATTTACTTTCATGAAATTTAATATACTTATTAGTAGTATATATTAATATGTAAATCTTAAATATTTATTATTTTACAAATGGACTATATATAACTATTTTATTTATTATCTAAATTAAAATTCTATATACAACTAGTAGTAAAACCTTTTACTATACACTAACCTACCGTTTAGGATATTTCTGGCACAATCCATCAAAATTAATTGCGCCTATTTGTACTTGTGACAGGCTCTACAAGCTAGGGCGCATACGCTTGATACGCTACTGAGAAACAGGATTTTACTGCTTGCCGTATATAGGTAAAGTAAAGCAGAACTAACCGCTAGATTTTGCTATGTGCAAATTCCAGCGGTTGCCGCATACGCTGATTTGTGTCACCAAATCAGTAACCTTGAAATGACTTGCTAGTCTAATCTACAGAACACCCATCAATGTGATCCGAAACTTTACTGTACGAATGAATAGTAAACCACGCCTACTGATTGTTGACGGCAATCCGTTCATAGCAGGAATACTTGTAGAAAACCTAAAGAATGACTTCTCTATTTCAGTAGCAAATACCGGGCCAGAAGCTGTCCGCTTATTAACGCAGGAAAACCGGTATGATTGTGTGCTTACCGAGCTCAACCTGCCGTTTGTAAATGGATTAGAGCTAACCAAGCTTATTCGTAACAACCGTTTTCTGAGAAACATACCCGTGTTGGTACTGGCGAGTGCCACAGACAGCGAAACACGTATCCGATGCCTGAATAGCGGAGTCGACGACTTTGCGTCAAAACCTTTTAACCCACTGGAAATACGGGCTAAACTGCATGCACTGCTGCGCAGAGCAGTCGCGCCGGTCTACGAAACCGCCTATTCGAAGCCTGATTCGGCTCGATTATTGCCCGATATCAAGTCGTTTTGGCAACAAAAAACACGCGTTTTGTTAATGATTCGACGCAGTGATCCTGTAAAGCAAAGTGCGTAATAACTAATAGCAGGCGTCACTTTGCAAGCAGTTGTATAGTCTGGCTGCTGCACGGGGCTTGGGCAAGGCGTGTGCTGATGTTCACAGGAACGGCACATCTATCCTTGCAGCCCCTCTCGTGACTATATCAACCTTACCCTATTTAGCACTCGTCGTAGCAGAAGGCCCTGTTGTCAGCCAGCTTTCTTCTTCATTGTCAACACGTTGCTTGGTAATTCATCACGCAAACACCGTTGAGACCGGGCAGTGGTTAGCCGATGCTGCCAACGTAGCACTAATCGTTACCGATGCCCTGAACGTACAGACTGTTTATCAGCTGGTACGAGCCGATTATCAGAAACAGAACGTACCAATCCTGATGATTATACCGCCTGACGAGATCGAAGGTATGCCCGATGCTGTGCAACCTTATGCTACTGATTTACTGGATTTTACGAGCGTGTCGGGCGACTGGCAGGAAAAGATTAATTATTACCTCGATTTGAGTACGCGTTTATCAGCGGTCTACGTCAGTGCTGCCCCGACGTATTATCAGTTTCGCCTTCCCTGGTGGAAACGGAGTATCGACATTGCCGTTTCGCTGTCGGCGCTCCTGATTTTGTCGCCCTTGTTGCTAGTCGTAGCGGTGCTGATCAAACTGGACTCGAGGGGGCCAATTCTGTATAAATCGGCACGGGCCGGGACCAATTTTCGCATCTTCAACATGTACAAGTTTCGTACAATGAAGGCGATGGCTGACCGTTTAATTGGCGACATGAAGGCTAGCAATATTTATACCAAAAATTCTGACCCTTCCGAAAATAGCGAGAATAAGCAGGATGACCGGTGTAACGAATGTCAACTAGTAAACAGTAGTTGCCGCCAGCCCCTGTTTGATCAGTCACAGGTTATTTGCGAGAAGCGCTACCTGACCGATACCGAAGGGGCAGCCAAATTTATGAAATTCCGGAACGACCCGCGTATTACCAGGCTCGGCACCTTCCTACGCAACAGTAGCATTGACGAATTGCCGCAATTATTCAATATTCTCCTGGGCGACATGTCGCTTGTCGGTAATCGCCCGCTCCCCCTTTACGAAGCCGAAAAACTGACTACTGACCAGTCGGCCCAGCGATTTGCGGGACCGGCCGGACTGACGGGTTTGTGGCAGGTTAAGAAACGCGCGAAGGGCGAAGGCCCCGTTACCGACAGCGAACGCATCGCGCTCGACATCGAATATGCGCGTACATTTTCGTTCCGAACGGACATGTACATCATCTGGCAGACCTTATTCAGTATATGGCAGAAGGAGAACGTCTGACCGATCTGACCCCGCTGGTATCCATCGTTACCATCAACTACAATCAGGCGGAAGTTACTCGCCAGTTTCTAGAGTCGGCGCGACTGCTGAACCATCCCCGTGTCGACATCATCGTCGTCGACAATGCGTCAAAGCCGGCCCTTACCAGTTGCATCGACACGAGTCAATACCCGGACCTGACTATTATTCGTAGTGAGGAGAATCTCGGCTTTACGGGCGGGAACAACCTGGGTATCGCCAGCGCCAAAGGTGACTACTTCTTTATCGTTAATAACGACACCGAACTTAATCCCGACCTGCTGACGGAGTTGCTAAAGCCGTTCGCCGTCGACAGCCGGATTGGGGTCACCTGCCCCAAGATTCGCTTCTTCAGCAATCCGACACTCGTACAATACGCGGGCTACAACCCGATGAATATGCTGACCGGTACAGCCGTGCCCGTAGGCTACAAGTTACCCGACAATCCCAGTTACGACAAACCCGGCCCTACGGCTTTTGCCCACGGCTGCGCCATGTTGGTCAAGCGGGCGGTTGTCGAAAAAGTCGGTCGGTTTGCCGAGCGTTTTTTTCTGTATTACGAAGAACTCGACTGGTCGCAACGAATACGGGATGCGAATTTTACAATTCATTATCAGCCATCGGCTTACATTTTGCACAAGGAGTCGATGTCGGTTGGCGAGTTCAGCCCGCTGAAAACGTATTACCTGACCCGCAATCGGATTCTGTTTATGCGTCGGCATTGTTTACCCGTCCAGAAGCTTATTTTTTACTTGTTTTTCGCGGTTTGTGTGGTACCAAAACACCTGGCGGTTTATCTGTTGGCTGGCAAACGGGAACACGCAAAAGCCTTTGTGCGGGGGGTGTGGTGGAACCTGCACTCGACCAGCACATCGCCGGTATAGTTTACAAAACTGATACATCGTACCTGAATGACTAGTCTGTATTCGCTGGCATCCGTCCTGTTCTGGCTGCTGGCTTTTGTGGTTTTTTACACCTACCTGGGTTACGGCATCGTCATCTGGTTGCTGGTTCGGTTACGTCGGGGCTACGAGACCCCACCCGCCCAGCCGGCTGAGCCGCTGCCCAGCGTCACGATGGTGGTACCCGCCTACAACGAACGCGACTACCTGCCCGCCAAGCTGGACAACTGCCTCGCCCAAACCTACCCGACCGACAAGCTCAATCTATTGTTCGTCATCGAAGGATCGACAGATGGTTCGGCGGAGTATCTGGCCAGTCGGCAACTCGGCATTCCGGCGCTGTCGGTCATATCGGGTACGGAACGCCTGGGCAAGATTGTCGCAATGAACCGGGCCATGAGCCAGATCAAGACCGACATTACTATTTTCACGGATGCGAACACGACGTTGAATCAGGAGGCAGTCAGCCGGTTGGTGGCCCGATTTGCCCCCGCCAGCGTTGGCGCCGTTACCGGCGAAAAGCGCATCAATACGGAAGGCAAAGAGTCGGCAGCGGGTAGTGGCGAAGGGCTCTATTGGCGCTACGAGTCGTTCCTGAAGAAACTCGACGCGCAGTTATATACCATTGTCGGAGCCGCTGGGGAGTTATTTGCCGTCCGAACATCGCTCTATGAACCGGTCGAACCCGACACGCTGCTGGACGATTTCATCATCTCGCTGCGCATTGCCCAGAAAGGCTATCGCGTCGAATACGCGCCCGATGCCTACGCACTGGAGCGACCATCACATTCGGTCAGCGAAGAAACCAAACGCAAAGTTCGCATCGCAACGGGTGGCTTTCAAGCCATTCGCCGACTGGCTCCGCTGTTATCAGTAGGCCGCTACGGCTGGCTGAGCTTTCAATACATCTCGCACCGTGTCCTGCGCTGGGCCGTAACCCCGTTCTGCCTGCCCCTACTGTTACTACTCAACGTCCTGTTGCTCACGCAGCCAGACGCACCACTACGCTGGATTGGCCTATTCTGGGCGCAGGTTCTGTTCTACATAGCTGCGGGTATCGGGTACGTTCTGGAAAGCCGCCAGACGCGCTGGAAGCTGACGTTCGTGCCGTTCTATTTCGTATACATGAACGTATGTGTACTCGCTGGTTTTCTTCGTTATCGCAGGGGCGGTCTATCGGGCAAGTGGGAAAAATCGCGCCGGGCTGCCTGATTTTGCCGTAACTTCGTCGGTGATTATCAACTGTTTTTTCGTCACACCAACTCATGGCTGAACAGCTCGCTCATCTTGCCGACCAACTCCGCGACAGTCGCTGGTTTTACGGCGTACTCAGCGTTTTCGTTGCCTTGCTGACGGGTTGGCTCATTGGTACGTTCGGCGTGCTTGGGGGTGCCGT
>JAKONH010000109.1 GCA_022702045.1 Spirosomataceae bacterium | reverse complement strand
GGTGAAGGAGGGGTATTGAGCAAAGGTAAATGATTTTTTTTGCGAAAGTCAACGCAGTTATTTGCACAGCGTCAAATTTTGCGTACTTTTGTGGCACCAAACGGCGGGGTAGCTCAGATGGTTAGAGCGTAGGATTCATAACCCTAAGGTCGGCAGTTCGATCCTGCTCCCCGCTACTAGAAGTCTAATTAATTGCTTGGCAATTAGTTAGACTTTTTTTATTGCCTTCTTCTTCGATAAGCCGCTTTAGTAGTGGCTTATTTTGTGCTCAATAATGCATTGGCTGTGTGCGCTGTCTTTCGCTCAAGTATACTTCTTTTTTTGGTTACGCCCACTTATCTGTTACCCGATTGGGCGTCACTGAATGCAGTAACGGGCTGGAATAAACGTTGACAGCGACTAGACGACTCAGTATAGCCATACAGCTATAGCCCTGAACCATGCCCATTCAGTAAGTAGTGTCAGCGAAGCCGTTATTCTTAAGTAATATTACGGACTACATAAACGTAATACCTATGTTGTCCAACTGGAATTTCACTTATCAGCCACCGAACAACTACATTTCCGTCTGCGCCTGTGCGCATCTATCTGTCGTGCTGACCGGACGTATTTATTTAAATTAGCAACTAGCGCTATACGCTATGACCGAGCCCTTTGAGCGGGGCTTTTTTATTGGCTTAGTGTAGCTAGGATCGGATTAATAGAGTATCAGAACCTATTCTGGCAATTCTGTCGGTGTATACTGGCTACGCTGCATACAGTATACACAAGTCGGGTGTGGATAGAAACGAAAAGGCTTGACATCGATTCTTCTTATATACAGACGTACGAAAACCAAAAAGTCACACGCTGCTGTCCCGAACGTCACAAAACGCAAACCCCAGCTTTGTGGGCTGGGGTTTGCACCATTCATGGGTTAGTCGACGATTGGATCCGTTTTACACTAATTAAGACGGGTTAGGTGTTGCACGTCACAACCCAACGCATCCTGGTTCACCGGACCAGCGCTTTTCTGACAGCCGATCCATTACCACTTAAAATCGATTTTCCTGGCTGACGAGCAAACCACCAGTCGAGCTGAAATTTGTCGTGTACGCCAACATTTTTTTGTATTGCAGACTTTAGTGACTGCAATACGCTCACCAGCGACAACGATCTCCCACCCTTTCTATTGATCGGGCGAGCTGTTGTTGATGGCTGTAGTGGCTGCTATCTACCACCTTATCACGATATGCTGTATGACTCAACACACTTACTTATCCTATCCTGACTATCGGCTCCGGCTGGCTTTACTTTTCACCGTACTAATCAGTTTCTGGCTGCTTGGGAGCGTTAGCAGCCGGGCGCAGTCGGTACCCGATGGGGCCGAACGCATCGACATCAAAACGGACCTGTCGGACTCGCTGCTTTTTGAACGTGTCGTAACGCTGTTACAGGCCGATGGCTACTCCGGAAATTTCCGTACGGAGAAAGCGAAAATCGTTACCGATAGCCGATCCATTGATACCAGCGACTGGACAGCCCGCATCATAGCCGTACTGGAAAACGGTACGGTTCAGTTACTGACCGAAGGCAGCGATAAAACGGCCAATCCCCCAATAGCGAATGAACGGTTGACCTACAAAGGAAAAACGGATGGGCCTGCTAAAGCAGGATTTGCCCGCCTGGATGCCTTCGCCCATCACCTGGCCAAGTCGATTCTGGGGTCAACACTGACGTACCACGTATTGCCCTGATGCGTCAGATTCCGTTACTTTGACACGAAGACAAGGACTACTTCATCCTTTTCTTCGTGTTATGCGCCACCGTTTTCTGTCCTGTACCAGCCATTCATCGGCCGTTAAAACCGGCCAATTTTCCTTATCCATAATCGTATTGATTAGCCTGTTGACGAGCCTTCAGTCAGGTTGTCAATCGACTACGCAACCACCTAGCGCCGTCCGGGATTTGTTGATCGATCGCATAGGCTGGGAGGCCTACCCGATGACGGCCGATTCAACCCAAAAAGGCGTCGAACACCGATTTGCGATTACGAACACGTCGGCCCGCGACAGTTACCGAGCCATTCAGCTTTGTATCGATTACTACACGCAGGCAGGTCAGCGCCTTGGGTCGGACACGACAGTCGTCGATACGCTGGTAGCACCAGGTACGCTTATCAAGTTGGCCAATCAACGAGTTGGCAGATTACGGCCGGGTACAGACCGAACGGAAATCCGGGTGTTGCGCGCCGAGACTGACTAACGATCCGCTTCGCCCTGTCGGTTCAGGGTAGTGGTCGTTTAAACACGTATACAATTCCCCGCCCCCGCTTACTATTACAGAACGCGAACGGCTCATTGGTGCCAGCACGATTGCAAACGGCATCGGTACCGGCGATGTATAGACGCTGCTGCTTGTCCAGATATAAGCTGTTCAGCTGATGCAGGTGCGGCAAATCGATTCGCCGACTCGCATCAATAATATAGCATATTTTCTACTGTAACCTATTAATAATGTGCACATTGTAAAAACTACAGATTAAAACAGAACTAATAAGTCAGTAAACGATCGGGTGGTACACAGAGGAAAAGCTGCGCTACACGTACTGCGCATTAATTAACGTTTAATAGCGCGTTTCTGAAACGGGCGGCTATCTTTGCCACAGCTTAGTACAAGCCAAACTTTAGGGGTGCCTGCCTTCGGGCGGCTGAGATGATACCCTTTGAACCTGAACAGGGTAATGCCTGCGAAGGGAAAAGTGACCAGTCCGATCAGGACGATGTGTGCTTTTTCAAGCACCCGTATGATCGTACTGCCATCCTCCTCTGCTGTTTGGCCCAACCGTATTTGGTAGCCAGACCATGCTCGTCCATCTTAATCGCCAACCCGTCGACTGCCCGCCAGCCAGCACCCTGCAGGCGCTGCTCGATTCGCTCGGCCTATCCGACCGAAACGGTATTGCCGTCGCCCGCAACGATCTCGTTGTGCCCCGCCCCCGCTGGCCCCAGACCTCGCTTCAGGAAAACGATTCAATTACTCTTATTCAAGCCACTCAGGGCGGATAACCATGAGCCAGAGACCCGAAAAACTACCCACGTCGGAGACGATTACGCGTCAGCCCCTCAGCGGCTCGCGCAAAGTGTATGTGCCCGGTCAGCTGCACGATATTCAGGTGGCCATGCGCGAAATCAGCGTAACCGACACGATTAGCCACCCCAGCGGTCGGCGGACCCCCAACACGCCCGTCACGGTATACGACACCAGCGGCCCCTATACCGACCCGTCGGCCGTGATCGACCTGCAGAAAGGACTGCCCCGCCTGCGGGAAGCCTGGATTCGAGACCGTCAGGACGTGGAAGACCTGCCGGACTTCTCATCGACCTACTGCCAGCAGCGTATGGCCGACACCTCGCTCGATGCGCTGCGGTTCGAGCATATCCGCAAGCCGCTGCGGGCAAGAGACGGGCAGAACGTCACGCAGCTGCACTACGCCCGGCAAGGTATCATCACGCCGGAAATGGAGTACATCGCCATTCGGGAAAACCAACGTATCGACGCCCGACGCATCGCCAGCGGATCAGCGTTGACCAACGACCCGCTGGCGGTCCAGCACACGGGAAACAGCTTCGGTGCCAACACGCCTAAAGGGTATATCACACCGGAATTTGTGCGGCAGGAAGTGGCCAGCGGACGCGCCATTATTCCGGCAAATATCAACCACTCCGAAAGCGAGCCCATGATTATCGGCCGCAACTTTCTGGTCAAGATCAATACCAACATCGGTAACTCGGTCGTCACATCGAGTATCGAGGAGGAGGTTGAAAAGGCGGTATGGAGTTGCCGGTGGGGTGGCGATACGCTGATGGATTTATCAACGGGCAAAAACATTCACGAAACCCGCGAGTGGATCATCCGCAACTGCCCGGTTCCCGTCGGCACGGTACCCATTTATCAGGCGCTGGAAAAAGTAAACGGCAAGGCCGAGAACCTGACGTGGGCCATTTTCCGGGATACCCTCATCGAGCAAGCCGAACAGGGTGTCGATTATTTCACGATTCATGCCGGGGTATTGCTCCGCTATATTCCACTGACAGCTAGGCGCGTAACGGGCATCGTGTCGCGCGGGGGGAGCATTATGGCCAAATGGTGTCTGGCGCATCATCAGGAGAACTTCCTGTACACGCACTTCGAGGAAATCTGCCAGATTATGAAGGCCTACGACGTAGCGTTTTCGCTCGGCGACGGCTTGCGACCGGGCTCGATTGCCGACGCCAACGACGCGGCCCAGTTTGCTGAACTCGAAACGCTGGGTGAACTGACCAAGATTGCCTGGAAGCACGATGTGCAGGTGATGATCGAAGGGCCTGGTCACGTACCGATGCACATGATCAAGGCCAACATGGACAAGCAACTGGCGCATTGCGACGAAGCGCCGTTTTACACGCTCGGCCCCCTGACAACCGATATCGCGCCTGGCTATGACCACATCACCTCGGCTATTGGTGCCGCGATGATCGGCTGGTATGGTACGGCCATGCTGTGTTATGTAACGCCTAAGGAACACCTCGGTTTGCCTAACAAACAGGACGTAAAAGACGGGGTGATCACCTATAAGATTGCGGCCCACGCAGCCGACCTGGCGAAAGGCCATCCGGGCGCACAATACCGCGACAACGCCCTGAGTAAAGCGCGATTCGAATTCCGCTGGGACGATCAGTTCAACCTGTCGCTCGACCCCGACACGGCCCGCGCCTTCCACGACGAAACATTGCCGGCCGAAGGGGCTAAAGTTGCCCATTTCTGTTCGATGTGTGGCCCGAACTTCTGCTCGATGAAAATTACGCAGGACGTACGCGACTATGCCGAGCAACAGGGACTGACCGACGCTGACGTGCTGGACAAAGCCATGGCCGATAAAGCGAAGGAGTTTGTTGAACAGGGCAGCGAAATCTATAAGTGACGACAGCGTTGCCACCGATCCAGACCGGGCGTCCCTACGTGCTGTCCATCGCCGGACTAGACCCCAGCGCGGGAGCCGGAATACTGGCTGACGTCAAAGTGTTTGAAGCCAGTGAGGTATACGGTCTGGGGGTCTGCACAGCGCTGACGATGCAACACGACAGCGACTTTCAGGCCGTCGATTGGGTACCGCTCGACCGGATTGTGGCGCAGTGTGAGCCACTGTTCGAGCGGTACCCGATCCGGGTGGTCAAGATCGGGCTGATCGAATCGCTGCCGGTCCTGGCTTCGCTGCTCGACTGGCTACACCAGACAGCGCCCAATCTGTCCATCATCTGGGACCCGATTCTCAAAGCCTCAGCCGGGTTTGCTTTTCATGACATCGACGACCGACAGTTGGTCGTACAACTACTGCGTAAGCTGACGCTGCTGACACCCAACGCGCCGGAAGCCAACCGACTCGCAGGTACTGACCAGCCCTGGGCTGCGGCCGAGCAGTTGAGCGCCCACTGTTCGGTGTACCTGAAAGGGGGCCATCTGCCAGCGCAGAACGGGCAGGTCGCCGATTATTTGCTGGTGGATGGCTACGGCACAAGCTCGTTTCCGGCCCCGTTCATTGCCAATGGCGAAAAGCATGGAAGTGGTTGTGTTTTGTCGGCAGCGATAGCGGCCAGGCTGGCCCAGGGATTACCACTGCCCGAGGCCTGCCGACTGGCCCGGCGCTATATGAATCAGTATCTGGCCAGTTCGCCCACGCGCCTTGGCTTTCATTTCCCAATCGAATGAGTCTGCCTAAACCGATCAGTACGTTACACTACATCACCGACCGACCCGAACGGGCCGAACGCGCCTGCCGGGCCGGCATCGACTGGGTGCAGTTGCGCGTCAAAAAGCACGCGTATGCCGAGTGGAAAGCCCGCGCACTCGATACGCTGGCCATTTGCCGGGCCTTCGGCGCCCGACTTGTTATCAACGACAACGTTGCGCTGGCGGGAGAAGTCGGGGCCGACGGTGTGCATGTAGGTCTGACAGACATGCCCGTTGCTGACGCCCGTCGCCTGCTTGGCTCATCGATGATTATTGGCGGAACGGCAAATACGCTGGACGACATTCGCCGGCATTACGAGACTGGGGCCGATTATGTCGGGCTGGGGCCGTACCGGTTCACGACAACCAAAGAGAAGCTTAGCCCCATACTGGGCCTGGCAGGCTACGACCGTATCCTGACGGCCTGTCGGCATGAAGACATATCGGTGCCGATTATCGCGATTGGTGGTCTCGACGTGGCGGATGTACCGAACCTGATGCCGGTCGGCCTGCATGGTATCGCGGTGTCGTCAGCCATCAGTCGCGACCCGGACAGGCAAGTGCCGGCTTTTCAGCAAGCTCTGCGTACCGATTTACTAATCGGCTAACGCTATCTCAGACAAATTGAGAAGACTATTAACCCAACCAACCATGACTACGCAATCGCTGCGCATAGCCGACCAGACGTTTTCATCGCGGCTGTTTACCGGCACAGGCAAATTCAGTTCGACCGAACAAATGGAGTTAGCGCTGCTGGCGTCGGGTTCCGAACTGGTCACGGTGGCACTGAAACGCATCCATGCGGGCGACGAAGCCGACGACACGCTCCGCCATCTGACGGCTCCGCATATGCACCTGCTGCCTAACACGTCGGGCGTTCGCACGGCTCGTGAAGCTGTCTTCGCGGCTCAGCTGGCCCGCGAAGCCCTTGAAACCAACTGGCTCAAGCTGGAAATCCATCCCGACCCGCGATACCTCCTCCCCGACCCGATCGAAACACTAAAGGCCGCCGACGAACTGGTTCGGCTGGGCTTTGTCGTATTGCCCTACATTCATGCCGACCCGGTGCTATGCAAACGACTTGAAGAGGTAGGGGTTGCCGCCGTGATGCCGTTAGGCTCGCCCATCGGGTCAAACAAAGGACTGCGCACCCTCGATTTTCTGGAGATCATCATCAGCCAGAGTCAGGTTCCGGTAGTTGTCGATGCGGGTATTGGCGCGCCCTCCCACGCAGCCGCAGCGATGGAACTGGGTGCCGACGCCGTGCTGGTAAATACCGCTATTGCCGTTGCCGACAACCCTGTGCAGATGGCAGCCGCCTTTAAACTGGCGGTTGAAGCCGGGCGGCTAGCCTACGAAGCCCGGCTGGGTAGTACGTCGTCTGTGGCCATTGCCAGCAGTCCGCTCACCGCTTTTCTGGACGATTAATCAGATTCGCCAATTGCCCAAATCAAGGTCTGTGTCTTCATAGACCGCTTATCTGGCAGGTTTTTGCTGACGCACATGGGTCTGCCACCGTGGCGCAGTGAAGACACAGACCGGGGATTTGTAGAGAACTGCAAACTAAATTCCGGATCTAATTCAATGCATCAGAAGTCCCAACGGCGGTCTTCACCGCGCCACGGTGGCAGACTCTGGAGTGGACCCAACTCTTGGATTATGACTCCGCACTTTGAACGACGATTAACATGTTCACTGACTCATTAAATCAGTACGAATGGGCCACGGTCAGCCAGCTGATCGAAACGGCAACGGCGGCCGACGTGGAGCGGGCGCTGACGCGTTCGGCTCGTACGTTGTCGGATTTTGCCGCCCTGATTTCACCAGCCGCCCGACCGTATCTGGAAGAGATGGCCCGCGAAAGTCAGCAGCTCACACAGCAGCGCTTCGGCAAAACCATGCAGTTGTACGCGCCCCTCTACCTGTCGAATGAATGCCAGAATATCTGTACATACTGTGCCTTCAGCCTGGACAACAAAATCCGGCGACGCACGCTGACCGACGACGAGATCGGTCGTGAAGCCGACGCGCTGAAGGCGATGGGCTACGACCACGTGCTGCTTGTCACGGGTGAAGCCAATCAAACAGTTGGCGTACCATACATCAAAAACGCCATCCGGCTGCTGCGCGACCGCTTTGCCCATATCTCGATGGAAGTACAGCCACTTGACCAGCCTGCCTATGTAGAGTTGATCGCCGAAGGGCTGCATACGGTGCTGGTGTATCAGGAAACCTATAACCGCGACAGCTACCAGCTCCACCATCCGAAAGGCAGGAAAGCCAGCTATCGCTACCGCATCGAAACCCCCGACCGGCTGGGGCAGGCGGGTATTTACAAAATCGGTCTGGGTGCCCTGCTGGGCCTCTCCGACTGGCGAACCGACAGCTTTTTTACCGCGCTACACCTCGACTACCTCGAACGAACGTACTGGAAAACGCGCTACAGCCTGTCGTTTCCCCGGCTACGTCCCATCGACGTACTAGGGGCGT
>JAKONH010000108.1 GCA_022702045.1 Spirosomataceae bacterium | reverse complement strand
ATTCCCGTATCGGTCACTAACATTTACAACGGATGTTGTGCAAAACCCCTGAATACACTGCTATTCAGGGGTTTTTTGTTTCTTGCGGTGTCGATTTACTACCGGTCATATGTTGGTATACTACTATTGTTTTCCGACCAATAATCTGACCAAGATAAAGTGTATTTCGATCAAAGCATATGAATGATATTCGATATAAGTTGAAGCTGTCGAAGAGAGATCAATCTGGTAAGTGTCCTGTGTTCCTAGAGTTTAATTACAATGCCGGTACGCTTATAATGGCTACAGGCGAAAAATGTGAAGAGGAGCACTGGGATGCCGAAAAGCAAAAATTTCGTCGCTCAATGCCCGGCTACCAGGAAGCTAATGAGTATCTACAGCTACTGCGTGAACGGCTGACTAAGACTTACCGTCAGCTTCGTAATGACAGTTCCTTAATTACAAACGATGTGTTAAAGGCGGGCATAAATGCCACTAAATCGCCTACTGTTGCCGACGATGTGGCCACACTGTACGAGCAGTACAGGGAACAGTGCAAAGCGGATGGTTATAAAGACAATACCTTAAAATCAATGGGGACAACGGCGTCGCGGTTGCGTCGCTGGCAACGGGCGCAGCCGGGAAAGAAAGTATATGTTGCCCATTACACGAATGTCGAGCATAAGTCACTGCTCAAATTTCTGGATGCCGAGAACCTGCACCCCAACAGCGTCGGTACTGTCTGTAAGCATCTGGTTACCTTTTTCAATCATCTGAAATCGAATGGTCAGAAGCTACATCCGCAGCATGCCAAAATCAGCAAGACCATGATCGACACAGAACGTATCTGGCTGAACGATTATGAGTTGGAAAAAATAGAGCATGCAGAGCTTCCTGATAATCTGGCCCGTACTCGCGATGCTTTTCTGTTTCAATGCTGGACCGGCCTGCGATACAATGATCTTCGTCGGATTACCAATGCGAATATAATCAACCGTAATGGCTATCAGGCGCTACAGTTCATTCCTGAAAAGTCAGTGAGCAGAAAAGTAGGTAAGACTAAAACTGTTGAAGTTCCAATCTTGCCCAAGGCCGTTACTATTCTGAATATGTACTCAAAAGATCATCGGTTACTGCCCGTACTGAGCAATCAAAAGATGAATGAGAATCTGAAAGATATTGCCCGGATCGCCGGAATTGAGCAGCAGACGGAGACACTCATTCAACGGAGCGGTAAGCTGGTCGTCAAAGCAGTTCCCAAGTGGTCGCTTGTTACGACTCACATTGCCCGTCACACCTACGCTACATTGTCGCTCGTCAAAGGTGTTCCGCTGGAAGTAGTGTCAAAAGCACTTGGTCACAGCCGGATACAGACGACCATGATCTATGCTAAGATTGCCAATGAGTGGAAGAACAGAGTTATTCTGGACGCTTGGTCGGGTAAGCCTGGATCGTAACACCTGGTTGTATAGACCGCATCGCTTCTTCATCTTCCATAATACAATCGAATGTCTCAACTGGAATCAATTGCTTATCCGGTAGATTATGGCGGCATAGCGTCTGGAATTCAAGTAAAGCTACCCGTAGTTCGGCTTCCCGATCCTGAAACGTGTTAATAGTCGTCTCATACTGGTAGCTGTTTCTCGGGTGTTCTTCCGGACTCATCGTCTGGCAACCAAATGCTTCGTCATGGATAGCCTGAATACCGCGTAGTTTGGCTAGTGTCTTTCGTTCCCGCTCCAACTGCTCGTACCGTACCAATAGCTTCTGATAGTCTACCCGAATCCGAACCAGCGTTTCTACGAACTCTACCTGATAACGTTTGTCCAGACTCAGCAACTTAGACGCCATGACGTTTCGGTCCCGGTCGATCTGTGCCAGTACACCCGTGTTCGCTGATACAGTAGGTCCACCGAATGCAAAGCCTACGCTCGGCAGGTAATACCACCACTTCTTTCTGTTTGTGACAACGAATTCTGCCCGCTCGGCTTTCCACTTCTGTTGCAGGAATTTTTGGTACGAGAACTCATAGTTTGACAGAGAATCCAGTACCAGATGCTGTGGTTTCGGCTGTGCGTGTGAAATTGTACAAAACATTGTTATGGCAACTAGTACCCCTGCAACGAAGTATATGGGTCGGGGGGTGTGGGGGGTAAACGGAATAGCAATTTTGAGTTTACGCATTTTCGTAGAAAGTTAACCTTGTCGGGGTGGATAGAAATTGTATAAAAGAAAGAACCGGGTCGCTTGAGACGCCCGGTTTATGGTTGAGGTAACGCACGTAGCAAGTCGACCTGCGAAGTATGTCAGATAGCCGGCTACTAATCGTCGGAAAGTGGCTTGTCCTCGTACTGGTCGAGCGTCTTCCTTATCCAGTTGTCGACGGCTTTATGGCTGTTTCGACAGGCTGGTAACGCGTATGAATCGCTACCGCCACGTTGATATTTCTGTCGAATGGCGTAGCGCAGGCCAAATACGAAAGATCGATCGATAACGGTCTGCTCAGCTTCGGGCAGCTTGTTCAGCTTCTCAATGGCGGTTTCCAGATACCAGTCGTAGGCTGGCTTTACGTAGCGATACCAGCCAGTCGGCTCGGAAGTATCGCGGAAGAAATAAACACTGGACCATTGCTTGACCGGGACAAATATCTTGTCGTCGCCACTGAGCGGTCTGATGTCGAGTAGTGTGTAGTAGGCTGCGTCGTGTCGCTGGAAGGTATGTTCTTCGTTATCCGGTCGACCTTCAAGGGGCGTATCAGGTGGTGGGACATAGCTCATTCGGTGTGGTTGTTTAAAGCATATTGACAAATTTTACAGCGGTCGGCAGCAGGCGGATCGACGCTGCTGTCATGATCACGACGGGCGCGGGTCGTGTTGCAGCTGGCAAATCCTGTCGATCGGGCGAGATGCCATTTAGCCGATTGGCGGTTCCTGAACCACATCATGGGTTACCCTCAGACTGATTGCTGCCGTCAGATTCGGTAAACATATCGAGCTGTCGGCGCTGAACAGCGTCACTTTTCTGCTTCTGGCTCAGATCATGGCGAAGCTCGATCACTTCGTAACCATTTCGGTCGAAGTACTGCATCATGCCCGTCGCTTCGTCGGCTACAGCATGTACGTCGATCTCCTGCGTGACAGTGCCAGTCTGCAGATTGAACCGTAAACCGATTTCCCGTTTGTGCAGATCGGTGATGATGCCCCGGTACTCAGCAGCTGCGGCTTTGGCTTCTTCTCGGGTGGAGTCGATGCTGGAAAGAACTTCTAACAGCCGCTGTGTCAGGTCGGCTTTCTCTTCTGGTGATGCTGTGCGGGTGACTTCGCGTTTTTCAA
>JAKONH010000490.1 GCA_022702045.1 Spirosomataceae bacterium | reverse complement strand
TTCTGCCCTTTCCACAGGACATAAGTCAGTTTCCGGTTACTATCGAAATGAAGTTCGATTGTCGATGATGGTGTCGAACGACGTACTGCCGGAGCAGGTGATTTGGGCTTAGATTGTTGTGCCTTATCCTGCCGTTGAATGGCGTATACCGATGCACTGACGAGTAGCAGCGTCGCCAGCGTTAATCCCGCCAGACTTCGGTTCGATACCATCGAGCGGGTTGACAGACCCAGTACCCGCTGAACCCGGTGTAACAACAACTGCCGCTTGCCCGCAAAGGCCATGGCCAGCGCGGGTGTACCGGCCTGTTCCAGCCGACGTTCTTCGATGCGGGCCAGTGCTTTTGCCAGCGCGCGGCCTTTATCGCCACAAATCTGTACGGCCATATCATCGCAGCAATGCTCGCGTTCTTCCCGAACACGCGCCGATAACCACCACAGCGCCGGGTGAAAAAAGTACAGCATTTCGATAACCGATTGTAGCAGGTTGACAGCATAATCGTAGCGTTTGACATGGGCCAGTTCATGCGCCAGTACGGCTTCCAGCTCGCGGGGACTCAGTCCTGTTGCCAGTCCGGCGGGGAGCAGTAGCATGGGTTTCAATACGCCGATGATCATCGGACCGGCGACCCGCGTCGATTCACGTACCAGCACCACTGTCCGAAGGTTTAGTGCTGCCCGTAATCGATCAATCATCGTCTGTTCGGCCAGCACTGGCGACACAACCGCCAAACGGCGTAGCTGGTGCAGATGCAGCCAGCCACCCGCCAGACGCAGGCCGAACAGGCTCACACCGATCAGATATAGACAAACAAAGTCGCTCAGGTGCGCTTCCAGAAAGAGTAGTACCTGCTGAGACCAGGGAAGGGACTGGTCGCTGATCGACCAGCGAAGGGGCAAGGCTGCGACCGTCGTGGCGATACGGTTGGTAGCGGTTGTCGGCTGGTAGTACTGGGCGAACGTAACCGCTGACAGTAGCAGTTGTGCGAAAAGCGCAAGTGTGCCAATCCGGTAGCGAAGCGAACTCGATTGATGCCGAAGCAGATGCAGCATGATGGCCGTCGGTAAAACCAGGGCAAAACCTTGCCAGAGTGTGTGCAGGAGCGTCCAGCCCAGTGCGCGGGCTACCGGACTGTTGAGAAACTCAATCGTTATCATGGTCAAGTTGGTTTAAAAGACGTTTGATCTCATCCAGTTCTTCACGCGATGCTTTGTGCTGCCCCAGTACCTGCATAACTAGTCGCGATGCTGAGCCGCGAAAGGCCGTTTCGACAAACCGGCTGACCAGTCCACGCTGGGTATCTTCCTCACTGACGGCAGCGGTATAGGTATGCGTTTTGCTCGAATCGTCGCGGGAAAGCAGCCCTTTCTCGTACATAATCTGCATCAGCTTGAGCGCGGTCGTATAGCCTATTTCCCGGTTTCGGCTGAGCTGATCGTGTACCTGCCGGACCGTGCTTGGTCCACTCGCCCACAGCACGTGCAGTATTTCCAGTTCGGCGTCGGTTGGTTTCATAAATCTATCTACGAATAATTTCGTAGTAAACATATACGATGGTTTTCGTAGATGCAAGTGCTGAACAAAAAAGTTTGTTGGTAGCTTCTTCTATATATAGGTTAGACGCATATTTTACCCTTTTATGGAACAATTACGTATCCCCACCCGCCCCAAGCGACGGTTTATTGACGAGCTGCTGGATTTGCGCGAATGGGCCGATGTACAACCGTATTTCGACGAACTTCGCGACCGTCCGATCAACGATGCCGATGAACTGAAACAGTGGCTATTCGATCGTAGTGAACTGGAATCGTACGTATCCGAGGATTTTGCCTGGCGGTACATTCGCATGACCTGCGACACGGCCAACCCGCAACTAGTCGAACGGCTCAACTACTTCATTGAGGAGATTCAGCCGGCCGTAGCTGTCTATGGCAACGATCTCGATCAGAAGGCTGTCACCAGCCCGTATCTAAGTCAGCTTACCGACGAAGGCTACGACATCATGGTTCGGGGTATGCAGCAGGCGATCGCTATTTTTCGGGACGAGAACGTGCCGCTACAAACCGAACTGCAGGCTGAGGAACGGAAATACGGCGCCATCGCCGGCGCCATGACCGTCAACATCAATGGGCAGGAACTAACACTTCCCCAGGCTAGTGATCGGCTGGAATCGACTCAGCGGACCGTCCGGGAGGAAGCCTGGCGGAAAATCGCACAGCGACGTTACGAAGACCATGCGGTACTGGATGAACTGTTTGACCGACTGCGGGACCTGCGCCACCAAATCGCGCTTAATGCGGACTTCGCCAATTTTCGCGACTATATGTTTGCCGCGCTGGGTCGGTTTGATTACAGCCCGCAGGATTGCTTTGCGTTTCATGATTCCGTAGCGAAAGCGGTTGTGCCCTTGCTGACGCAACTGGCACTCAACCGGAAGCAGAAACTTGGCGAAGCAGACCCGCGCCTGTCGGTACTGCGTCCGTGGGACAGTAAAGTGGATAAAGACGGTAAGCCCCCGCTGAAACCGTTTGCAACGAGCGACGAATTAATCGACAAAACCATTGCCTGCTTCGACCGACTTGACAGAGAATTGGGTGACGATCTACGCATCATGCGTGAACTGGGTCACCTCGATCTGGAGTCGCGCAAAGGGAAAGCGCCGGGCGGCTACAATTATCCACTGGAGGAAATCGGCGTCCCCTTCATTTTTATGAACGCCACGTCGACGCTGCGTGATTTGGTCACGATGGTCCACGAAGGGGGGCATGCGGTGCATTCGTTTCTGACGCGGGAACTGCCGCTAAAAGCGTTTCGTAATCCGCCAATGGAAGTGGCCGAGTTAGCCTCCATGAGTATGGAACTGCTGTCGATGGATCATTGGGATGTATTCTTCGACAATCCGGAAGACTTACGCCGAGCGAAACGGCAGCATCTGGAATCGATCGTTGAAACGCTACCCTGGGTAGCTACCATTGATAAGTTTCAGCACTGGGTGTATGAAAACCCAACCCATACTGTTGACGAGCGACGCGAGAATTGGGTACGTATATACGACGAGTTTGCTGATGGGGTGACTGACTGGAGCGGCTTTGCGTACTACAAAGAATATTGGTGGCAGCGGCAGTTGCACCTGTACGAGGTTCCGTTTTACTATATCGAATACGGCATCGCGCAACTGGGGGCTATTGGCGTGTGGCGCAACTACCGTCGTGACCCACAGGCTGGTCTGGACGGCTATAAACGGGCGTTGAGCCTAGGTTTTAAGGCGCCCATCCGGGCTATTTACGAAGCTGCCAATGTTCCCTTCGATTTTTCGGCCGATCATATCGATGAACTAATGCGCTTTGTCTGGTCGGAAATAGCGCAATTGTAGTGCTGTGTTGCGGAATGCCGAGTTAGGTAGCCGCCATTAATAAAGAAAAATGGGGCGATGCGCCGATGGCTTCCCTCTATTACGTAATTTTGCTAAATCAATTCGCAATCAAGTGACTATGAAACGCATATTTGGTGCTGGTTTACTGGTCGGAGCGGTACTGTCGCTGGCGTCCTGTGATTATCAGAAATACAACACTATTCGGCAGGCCGACTATCGCGCCGGTGACTACAGCAAAACGTATAAGGCTGGTGATTCTGAAGTGTACGGACTTGGCAAAGATTCGGCTGCCGTCCAATCGCGTTATAAGTACACACCAAACCCTGCACTGGACGGGCGGACACAAAAGATTCGCGAAAAACTGTTCGGTGCCGGTACAAACGATCAGGGTGTCTAATCACTGTGCTCCATTTCCCCTAGGATAGATAGCTAACAGAAAGCAAAAAAAGCGAGGTGCCGGTTAATTTAGCCGGTACCTCGCTTTTTCGCTTCGATACGAATTAACAGCTATTTTTTACGTTACTTTGTTCGCTGAAAGTCAGTGGCTTTATAGCACTTTTCAAATAAGAAAGCCGCTTAAAACTGCATAGACGCTATGAATATTGCATTAGTTACCGGATCGGGTGGGCTGATTGGCAGTGAGGCCGTCGCTTTCTTCGCCGATAAGTTCGACCTCATCATCGGCATCGACAACAACATGCGCCAGTACTTCTTCGGCCCTGAAGCATCCACCCA
>JAKONH010000489.1 GCA_022702045.1 Spirosomataceae bacterium | reverse complement strand
GGTGACGGGGGCAACTACCGGGTGCAGCACTTTGGGGCCGGGGGCAGTGATGGTCCGGGTGGTTTGGTAGACCGCATCCAGTACCAGCCCCACGGCTATTCGAGTCAGGTGGTGGGGGGCAGGGGGGGTAGGGGGGTATTTGGGGAGTATCTGGAGTACGGGGTGGACTACGGGAAGGGGGCGTTGGATGGCTGGGTGCTGGTGCGCAACTGGCGGGGCAGCATCCCGGCGGCCTACTTCAACGAGCGCTCGCTGAACTACCTCTTCATCACGGACGTCTTTAAATCCGTAACGACATTGAGTAACGGCCGAACGTACGCCTTGCTCAAACAGATTTCGACCAACCGCTGGGCCGTCGTTGAACTGCCGCCTTCGGGACCTGTTCGGTTTACGGGTTTGTTTTTTCCCGATGCGCCCTACTTCATTGCTCCCGACGGGTCACTTAACCAGACGATCAGTTTCCCGGCTGGGGTCGGCGGAACGATACGCTGGCAAAAACGTCCCCTGACGGGCTTCGACAGTCAGCATAATCCCAACTGGGGCGACGCGGTTACAACAGCCCGTATCCCGACAATTTCGCCACTCGATCCGGTCGATTTTTCGGGCTTTGGCAGCATGCGTCCCGGCCAGTCGACCACCAACGGCACGATCATTTCGTTCAATAAAGGTAAATCGAGCAAAGACGGAACCTATGGCTACGGTTATCACCTGGGTGGTATTCGCCCCAGCACGAGTCAGTGGGCCTGGCGCACAGCCTACTCAACATCGACCGATTACACAGGTGAGTACCCAACCGACGGAGCCTATGACATCGGCAACAACGTTGAATACGGCGGGGGTGATGTTACCGTCAGCGGCCGGCATATTTTCTGGAATTACCATGGTGAATTCTGGAAAAACAGTCAGACCAACAAGTGGCATCATGTCTATGAAGACGGCCTGGTCGTTGGCAACTTTGGCATAACGGGGCCTGAAGCCACGCAGCGTGCACCCGACCGGTCGCCCGTACCGGGCATGGCGGGAAATGTCTTTTACGGTACAGCTACCGCCGGACCGGATGGGGCCATCTACATTTACCACGCAGAAGAAGCGGGTCATGGCGGTATCCACCGCTGGCGCGTCGACGGGCTGGAAACCATTCGTGAACAGTTTATTCCCGTTACGGTGGCTGAATCCAGTCAGCAAGGGCTATCCAGCACCTACATGACTGGCACGGATCTGAACAACGCTAACACGTACCTCACCCGGATCGATTCGGCACCGACGCTTTCCACTACGTCAACTGATAGTCAGGCCCGCCCGCAACAGGGGCGATCGTCCGTTCGCTGGCAGGGTTTTGTGGCTACACCGGGTACTGGCCCGTATACGTTTTACGTGACGAGTAATCGGGGCGTTCGGTTATGGATCGACAACAAACTACTGATCGACCAGTCAGGAGCCACCCAGTCGACCACGTACCAACAACAAGTAACCCTGGAAGCTGGAACGCGGTACCCGATCCGGCTGGAAAGTTTCGGCGGCACACAGTTTACCCTGGAGTGGTCGGCGCCCAATCTGGGCCGGCAACCGATTAGCAGCAAGTACCTGATCCCGGCCGTCAACGCAGACGCACGTCCTGGCCTGAATCTACTGGATGGCTTATCGCCGGGAACGTCGCTGCTCAACGGTCTGTACGGCTGGCAACGAAGTCCGGCGCAGGAGGATCTGACCGACCCCAACAACAAATACTGGTCATTACGGACAAACATCAAAACCTACGACCGGTTTCAGGCAACGGACCTGAATATATTGTTTCGGCAGGACAAAGCCGTTCACACTGTAATCCGCAGTCTGGGTGATTCGACAAACGTGCAGGAAGGCTGGCGACTGACGGGCGTCCTCAATCAGGAAGGCTCATTCTTCAACATTGATGAAGGGCGCAACAAAAATGGGGGCGTTTATTTCGACGTGCTCGATGATGCGGGCCGGTTGCTGGTCCGGTTCAACAACCAGGTTACCCTGAAAGGAACGCCTATCGGCAGACTGTTCATTAACAACCGGCAAATCGCGCAGGGCGATTACAACGCGCAGGTTACACCCATCGTCCACCGTGACCAGCCCATCGATATCAGCGTCAGCAACGGGCAAGTAACCGTACGGTATGGTCCCTATCCGCCGGTAACGGCCCCACTGGCCGATGCAGCCGGCAATTGGCAGAAGCCCCGGCAGATCCGGTTGTATTTCTGGGGTGATGGCTATAACGTCAATCGGGTGATGAATCTGCAAAATCTGCGTTTTTTCGCGGATCTGGGGGTAGCGCAGATTAACCTGCTGGCCGACGATGAGCAAAACCGGTTAGCGGCTACGGTATCATCCGGCAATGCGCCTATTCTGGTTAGCACCGATGGAGGACCTTTTGTGCCTTATACCGCACCAATTGAGGTCGGCGACGTTGAGCGACCAGCGGGTTACTGGCGGTTTCAGCTTGCCACGGCATCGGCGATAGCCAGCCAGATCATATATAGTCCGGCATTCACGACGCGTTCAGAAAGCCAGCGTCTGGTGCTTTCACCTAACCCGACGCGTGAGTGGCTGACAATCGGGCACCCGTCCGTAGTAGACAACTGTACGATTCTAGTGTATGCGGCCGACGGTAAGCTCGTACAGCAGCATACACCAGCAACGGGCACCACAACGACAACGGCCGACGTCCACCTCCTCCCCCCGGGTATCTATGTTGTGCGATTCGAGCAGAACGGACAACGACTGAGTGCGCGGCTGCTTATTACTAACGTGTAATCAGTCAATGAAACAGCCACCAGACTGCCCAGATAAAAAGACAGATGCTAATCGCCACTATAATCGTCCAGGGACCAGGAATAAACTGGTAAAATTTTGATCTCTTCACAACGGCGTTATAGTAGCAGTAAACAAACTGGATGTGGAAATAACCTCTCGTCGTTGAGTGCTTTTCGCGAAACAGGTAGTCAGGCTTGTCGCCAGTTGTCCACAACCCGACTGTTACCTGTCAGCTTGTAGTACTAGTTTATCGAAATGTAATACTAGTTTATCGAACCTGATTTTACAAATACACATGAGCAAACCGCCGTTCAATCTGCAAAATGGCACGAAAACCCACTGCGCAGGGTATGATCCGGTTAATTGATGTGCGCTACCAACCAGTCTTATTTTTCTTCACTAATCGTACAAACACATGAATATTGCAGTAGTTACCGGATCGGGTGGGCTGATTGGCAGTGAGGCCGTCGCTTTCTTCGCCGATAAGTTCGACCTCATCATCGGCATCGACAACAACATGCGCCAGTACTTCTTCGGCCCTGAAGCATCCACCCA
>JAKONH010000470.1 GCA_022702045.1 Spirosomataceae bacterium | reverse complement strand
GCCAGAATCCCGCTGCCAGTCCGGCCAACAGCGGAGTAGCGAATGAGGTGCCGTCGCCAGAGACGACCCGGCCGTCGGGTGCCCCAATTACGGTTCCCTGCCCCCGCGCGTCGAGATCGGGTTTGACACGCCCGTCGGCGGAGGGGCCAATTGAGCTGAACGATGCCCGATTGCCTGCCGACGTAACCGCGCCAACGGCCAACACCGAGGCTGCATCGGAGGGGGCGGAAATGTACCGCCAGGCGCTGCTCCCTTCGTTGCCAGCCGCTACGACAACGACCATGCCCGTCTGTGTGGCAATTTGTGCGGCCCGCGTGCAAAGCGCCGTTTTACCGTCCATATTAGCATACGTATAGTTGCTGCTGGCATCGTCGAACTGGGTGTACCCTAGCGATGAACTGATTACGTCGACACCCGCACTGTCGGCATACTCGGCACCAAATAGCCAGTTCGCTTCTTCTACGCGGCTTTCCGTAGCCGCGTCTTCCGTGCGCAGCAGAATAAACGACGCCTTGTAAGCGGTGCCGTATAGCAATCCATCGGACGTGGCGGCAATGGCTGCCAGGCACGACATGCCGTGGGAATCGTCTTCGTATACGCTGGTTTCTTTCGCAACAAAATCGTAGGTGGCCAGCACGCGCTGTTCATCAAACAGCGGTTTTAAGAAGCCGACTTTGTCGGCGTTGAGGTAACCGGCGTCCAGTACACCAATCAGCATTCCCTCACCGTGGTAGCCCGCTTCGTGCATCTTGTCGGCGCCAAGCTGGGTAATCTGCGTTTGTGACGGTCCATAGTTGAGAGCGGCTACAGTGACAGTGCCAAACTTCCGGTCGAGGCTGTACGCATCAGCGCTTTGGCGGGCCCCCGACAGGGATCGTTCGAACTCAATCCCGCTGACAAAGGGCAGTTGCCGGACGGTGGCCAGTACGGCGTCGCTCGCTTCGATCAGCACCGCGTTGAACCAGCGCGACGGAAACCAGATTTTAGCGCCAGCCTGCTGTAATTGACTGATGTAAGCTGGATTGACGGGCAGATCGCGTAGTTGCACGGGGATGTTCTGCCGCTGCCGACGTAGTATGGCCCGTTGCGATAAAAACTGCTCCGGCCGGTCAATAGCGTAGGGGGTTCCTGCTTTATCACGCAACAGTACCAGATACTTACGCGTCTGTGCCTGACCGGATGTCGTCAGACCGATGAGTAGCAGAGCCGTCAGGACCCAGTTAATTCGTGCCGTATTGGCGAAGTCGGTAAACTTGTCGAAGGCCATAGTCAATCTGATTGGTACCCACGCAGGCGGGCGTCGATGAGCAATACTGTACTTGAACCCGTTCGCGGTAAACGATACCTACCTGATGGGCCAGTACTGTTAACCGTTTGGTTTGCGACACCAATGTCGAATCGTTCTGCCCAAGCACGGTCAGGGTCTGGTCGAAGGTCGTATCCGATACGCGGTAGGGCTGCCCGACGTTGCGAAGTTCGTAGGTCTCTTCGCCCAGCGCATTGTACCGATTGCCGTTCCACTGAAGTCGATCCCGAACGGGGAACAGTACCAAAACGAACGGTTGCCCATTTTCCGTGCGACGTAGTTCCGTGTCGGTGCGCTGAACCGCCCAGACGGAATCGAGCTGCCAGTCAGTTGCCGGACTCGGTCGGCGGTAGCGCAGAAGTCGGTAGGTCGTTTGCCCGGCTGCATCGGTATACGGGGTGCCGACAACCTCCTTGATCTGATAGATCCGTTGAACGGGCGCTACGTTGAGCGCATACTGCTGCTCGCTGACGTCGTACACGCAGTAACGGCCCGTCTCCATGGGCGCATAGTCGTAGCCCGGCCCCATATCAGCAACCGGTTCGCGCTGGCAGCTTAGCAACCACAGTAGAGAAAATAGTAATCGGTAGCGCAAGACGGTATGTTGCCCTGAAATTAAGGCCGGAACATAGGGTAAATGGGCAATTCTCCTGCCAAAAAAACAGCTCGTTCAGAGCCATCCGAACGAGCTGTTGTGTGTAGCCTGGACCGGTCCAGGCTACTACTAACTATTTCGTTGTCAGCAGGAAGCCAATGGTGAAGTTGGCGTCCCAATCGAAGACAAACTGCTTGCAGCCAGTAGCCTCGGCAATCGCTTTGTAGATGTTGATACCGGCCTTATCTTTCGCGTTGTCGAGTTTATAGGCCGTGGGTGCGTCGAGGACCGTGTACCGCTCTTTGCCGTTCCGCGACACTTTCGCCATGTCGAACGGCACACCGCCAATAATAAAGCAAGTCTTCCGTAGGTCGTCAGGTATCTGTTTGGCCTTGGCCGATACTTCAGTGGCTACTGTTTCGTCGCTCGTGCTGTTCTGGTAATACTTGGCACCGTAGGTTTCGAGGGCCTTTGTCGCGTCGCCGTTTTTCCACGAGATCTTGGTATTACCCGAGCCAATGTCAACCACAAACGCTTTGTTGGCGTACTCAGCGGGCAGCACCGACCGCAGGGCAAGCGAGCCTTCCTGTTCCGGGGTTACGATGTTGACGAAGTAATTCAGCGACTTGAGTGCCTTGATGATCTTCTGCGTTCCTTCGGCCTTGATGGCTCCCGAGCTGACAACGAAGTGAATGTCGCGGCCACCCTCGCCGAAGTCGAGCATCTTGCCAATGTAGCTTTTCAGCCCCTGCCGGACATCGTCGTCCGTAGCCATGTTTTCCATAACCAGGCTGTTGCCGAATTCAGCTTTCTCCAGTTTCCAGCGCTTCTGCTCGTCGACCTTGACAATGAACGAGTTAAAGCCACTGGCCCCCAGTTCGACAACCCCTTTCAGCTTGCCCCCCTCGGGTGCGGGTGGCGTAAACGTAAAGGCTGATCTGCCTGAGCCGGGACTATTCATGTCGGGCCCGTCGGAAGTAGCCGTCGATTCGTTGTCGGGGCTCACGGGTGCATTATTATTATCGGCACCTGGCTCGTCGGGGCGGGGCATGGTTGAGGATTGATCGGCCTCGCGCGGAGCCAGCTTACGCAGGGCGTCGTTGCCGCCGAAATAGCGGAATCCAAAAAAAACGGCGGCCAAGACCAAGGCTGTAATCAGCAGCCGTCCGGCAGTAGTTAGTCGTTGCATAGTGAATAAAGTGATTGAATTGTGGAATTGTTGAGTGACTAACTGGTTGAATGATGGAGTGATTGACTGGTTGAGTGATTGATTACCCTCCGCAAAACAATTCATTCACTCCATCATTCAACCAGTCAATCCAGCAGGTTCCGGTAGCCGGCGTCTTTGGGGGGATTGATCTGACCCGGTTGTGGGGCCGTGATGGGGTTAGGCGACGCGTTGGTATCGGTTTGAATCAGCCCGAATTCACCTTTGTTATAGGCTTCCAGCAGAGCCTGTCCTTTGTCGGACAGTACGCCGGTCTGAATATCGACGCCGTTGATAAAATCCATCGATAGGTCCATGGCCCGCTTCATCTCGCCGAGCTTTTTGCTCATGTCGTCCTGAATGTATTCCATCGATTCGTCGAAGTAGAACCGCTTGTCGGGATCGCCTTTGAAGATGCTGACGGCGGTTTTTAGGGCGTTCGAGCTTTCCTTGACAATCTGATACTCCGTTTCTTTCAGCCGGACTTTAATCTCCGTTTCCTTAATGATGTAGTCGGCGCTCTGGTTGACCTTTTCCATGAAGGCCAGCACCATTTTCATGTTGCGTTGCAGCGGAGCCAGCTTTTCGTTCATTTCCTGCAATCCGGCTCCTTCGATCTTTGCCAGCTTAGCCTGCTCTTTCATGCCGGGGCGGTCGCTCAGGCTGCTGGCTTTGTTGGCTTCGGCGAATTTCTGCTTTATCGATTCATTGTTCTCGTTGATTTTCTTGTTGAGTTTCACGAGTTGACCGGCTAGCGTATCGATCTGCCCCTGCATTTTCTGCCGTTTATCTTTCAGATCCTGCACGTAGATTTTCATGATCGCAATCGGGTTTAGCTGGATGACCGTGCCCGTAATACTGCGCATCAGCGATTTGAAAAGAAAAAAGACTGCCGTGCGCACATCCTTGCTGGTGAACAGGAAGATCAGTACGCCCAACGCGCCCAGGAGCAGCGACAGTTCGAGAATGTTGCTCGTCGCCCGGATGAGAAATTCGAGAATATCGTTAAGGTGCAGCAAGCCGAAACCAGCGATTGCCGCCAGCACGATCATGCCGAAAATACCCTCTGGGCGGCTCCAGAACGTTTTTTTGTCGGGCTCCGTAGTACCGCCGATCTGTGAAAAATCAGGTGTTGCCATAGTTGTTTGTCGTTCGTGGTCTATCGTTCGTGGTTTGTCGTAGCCTGTTACCAAACCAACGACAAACCACGAACGACAAACTTATTTTAAATACTGTGTCAGTTTACGAATATCGTCGTTGATCTGTTCGACGAAATGAGCGTAGGTCGTTTCATAATTCTGCTGGTTCTGTCGAATCTTGGCCCCCTGCTCGCTCATTTCCCCGGTGATCGCCTGCAATCGTTCGGTGTTTGCCGCCCGTTTCTGCTCGATCTCCTGCATTTGTCGGGTTAGTGCGTCATTGTCGGCTTGCAGCCGCTTTTGCTCATTTTCCAGTCCGCCAACGCGCTCGGTCAGGGCGGTATCGACACTTTTGGTAAACCCATCCCGGTCTTTCTGCAAAGCCGCGACATACTGATTTGCGGTTCTCGTCAGTACGCCAACGTCGGCTGGTCCGCCAAGCGCTTTAAAACTGGCCCAGGCTGCCTGAAACTGCTTGTCTTCCGGTAATCCCAGGTTGGTCAGGCTTTTCAGTGTCTCGCGGAACTCGAAATAGTCGGGGCCAGGCGGGTTATTTTGCGCCAGTACGTTCGCCAGATGCTCCGCAAATTTCGGGTCGAGATGGCCAGGTCCCGGCGAAGGGGCACTGGAACGGGCTGTCTGGGAGCCGGCCGCCGACGCGACTGGCGTTTGCGCCGGCGCTTCTGCCGGTCGGGGTGGGGCTGCGTTGGTAGTCGGCGGTGTCCCTTCAGCGGTCGACGCCGAATCTTCCTCCTTGATAAAAAAGCGCAGAATACGATTTCCCAGTGATGGTTCTTGGTCGGACATGATGTCAGTCGGTGCAGGCGAAACCCGGTTAGTGAAAGACTGAGCAATGTTACAAGGTTCCCTGCATATCAGCAACGCCGTTTTGCGCCGAACGGTTAACCGCCCTGATGAACTGTCGCCGAACGGGTCGAATTGCGTACCTTTGCACGCATTGAGTGATAGAATGATTGACTATGCTGACGCATTCACAGGGCTGGCGACTCAATCATTCCATCACTCAATCAGTCAATACTTATGATAAGTCTGATTACCCCCGCGCCCTGGTCGGCTTACGAGCTAATCG
>JAKONH010000450.1 GCA_022702045.1 Spirosomataceae bacterium | reverse complement strand
CGGGGTTGATGCGGGCATCGACCCACGAACCGTCGCGCAGCAGATTGGCAAACAGGCGAATCTGTCCCATCGTACGACCCCGCTCACCCGTGATGCGAGCGGTGGGGAGACCACTTTCCAGCACCGCCCGCTCGATCAGTTCGTCGCCCAGCGCGTCGATCTCACTGGCAATGGCATCGAGAAAATCAGCGCGCTGGTGCGGATGCAGGTGCGCGTAGGGACTAAAGGCGGCAGCGGCTTTGTCGACAGCTGCATTGGCCTGCTCAGGCGTAACGTTAGTAAACCCTTCGGCCAGAGCCTCACTTGTGGCAGGCGCATAAGCCGAAAATGGCATCCCTTCCCCTGTCACGGCGTCCTGACCGATGAAGTTGACGTTGAGCTGATTCTGTGTCGTAAGCATTATTGATTAGTTTAATGGTTGGGGGTTACCGTTTACGAGTTGGGTACGCGAAACTTTGACCCGTAAACCGTAAACCCATTTATACCATCGTCCCGACGCGTTTGAGCAGGGCTTTGGTTTTACGAATTCCGTCGTATTCGTCCAGTGTGTCGCCTTCGTATTCAATGCCAACCGTTCCCCGAAAACCGCTGTCTTTCACGATTTTCATAATGCGCGGGTAATCGGTTTCGACGCAGTTGTTGCTGGCGTCGAAGTTGAACGTTTTGGCCGATACACCTTTAGCGTAAGGCATCAGGTCTTTCGTGCCGGTATAGCGGTCATATTCGTCGGCGCAGCTGTGGTCGGCGTTGCGCTTTAAGCAGAAGTTGCCGAAATCAGGAAGGGTACCGACGTTCTTGCGGTTGACCTGCTTCATGACGTTGGCCAGCCACTGTCCGTTCGACGAGTAGCCGCCGTGATTTTCAACAATGACGTTGATGCCCATGGTTCCGGCAAATTCACCTAGCTTGCTCAATCCTTCGACCGCACCCTTGCTCACTTCCTCGGCCGTACCCGAACCGGCTGCATTGACCCGAATCGTTTTGCAGCCCAAGTACTTAGCGCACTCGACCCATTTGTGGTGGTTCTCGATGGCTTTGGTTAGTTCCGCCTTATCAGTCGCGCCCAGGTTCCCTTCGCCGTCGATCATGATCAGGTGATTTTTTACCCCATTGTCCGTACAGCGGGTTAGCAGATCGTTTAGGTACGTTTTGTCCTGCGCCTTATCCTTGAAAAACTGATTGACAAATTCGATGATGCTGATATCGAACTCTTTACGGGCGATGGCCGGGAAGTCTAGATTGGTGATTTTCTTGGCGAACAGCGCTTTGTGCAGCGACCATTGGGCCAGTGAAATGTCGAAGAACAGTTTGCGGGGAGCTGCGTCAGCAAAAGCGTTGGTGAGGGCCGGCGGCATCAGGCTGAGTGCTGATAACGAGCCGGTCGTCTGTAGAAAACCACGTCGGGTAACGTTCATGTCGGTAAGGGGGAAAAGAAGTAAGTCCTGACCACAAAAGACCGCTTTCCACCGCGAAAAAACAAACCGCCGTACTATCCCCCAACTACCCGTCGACAGAAAGTCGTATTGCGCCAGTTTTATACGTACTTTGGTCACTTTTCTACCAGCTATGATTACGCTTGACATTATCCGGGCGGCTCACGACCGTATCCGCCCCCATATTCACCACACACCTGTACTGACCAATCAGACTCTGGATAACCGGACGGGCGCGTCGCTGTTTTTTAAGTGCGAAAACTTTCAGAAAATCGGCGCATTCAAGGCGCGGGGCGGCTTGAATGCGGTATTGCAGGTAGTTGATACCAAGGCTGGTAAAGCCGTGGCGACGCATTCGTCCGGTAATCACGCGCAGGCGGTGGCCTATGCCGCCCGGCAGGTCGGACTGCTCGCGTATATCGTTATGCCGCGGACTGCCCCACAGGTTAAGAAAGACGCTGTGCGGGGCTACGGGGCTGAGGTGATCGAGTGCGAACCCACACAGGCTGCCCGCGAAGCAGGAGTACAGGCGGTTATCGATGAGACGGGAGCCGTGCTGGTGCATCCGTATGATGATGAGTGGGTTATCGCCGGACAGGCAACGGCGACTGTTGAGTTAATTACGGACTTTGGCCAACCACCGTTCGATATTATCCTGACGCCTGTTGGTGGGGGGGGGCTGCTAAGTGGTACGGCCCTCGCGACGCACTTTCTGTCGCCCACAACGCGCGTGATCGGTTGTGAGCCGGAGGGAGCCGCTGACGCCGTCCTGTCGTTTCAGAGCGGGCAGGTCGAAAGTGCCCCTTATATCAATACCATCGCCGACGGCCTGATGGCTCGGTTGAGCGACCGTACGCTGGGCTACATTCGGCAGCATGTGACCGAGATTTTGACCGTACCCGATGCAGATATCATTGCTGCTATGCGCTTGGTCTGGGAGCGGATGAAGATCATCATCGAACCGTCCTGCGCCGTAACACTGGCTGTTGTGCTACGCTATCCCGATCAGTTTGCGGGCAAGAAAGTAGGTATCGTCCTGACCGGTGGCAATGTCGATCTCGGCAAACTTCCGTTTTAGGAATGAGTCATGTGGGCGATTGACCCGTATGCCTATAAAAAGCCAGAATACGTTTTATAAATAAACGTACCGGCCCAGGTCTTTACCCCAACAAACCCCTGCCCAGGGCTGGTTGTCTACGTAACTTAGTATGAAGTCTTTTTTTTCTGGTCTGTCCGTTCTGTTTTTGCTGTGTGTTGGCTTCTCCTGCACGAAGAAAACGGGCCCTGTCTTATTTGAGCGGCTGGACTCAACCCGAACCGGTATCTCGTTCGTCAACCACGTAACGGCTACCCCAAAGCTGAATATTCTGGAATACCTCTATTTCTACAACGGGGGCGGGGTGTCGGCTGGGGATGTCAACAACGATGGAAAGCCTGATCTGTATTTCGTGTCGAATCAGGGGAAGAACCAGCTATACATTAATAAAACGGAGCCGGGGAAAGCGCCTACGTTCATCGACGCTACCGAACGGGCGGGCGTGGCCGGTTTTGCCGACTGGCAGACAGGGGTGACTATGGCCGACGTCAACGGGGACGGTCGCCTGGATATGTACGTTTGTGCTGTCGGTAATTACAAAGGGCTGAAGGGGAACAACGAGCTGTATATTAACATGGGGATCGGCCCTGACGGTCTGCCGACGTTTGCCGAAAAAGCCGCTGATTACGGGCTGAACTTCACCGGTTTCTCGACGCAGGCAACGTTCTTCGACTATGACCACGATGGTGACCTGGACTGTTTCCTGCTCAATCACGCCGTCCATACGTCACGTAGCTACGACCGGGCCGCTACGCGAACCAATCGTCAACCCGAATCCGGTGATTACCTGTTCGAGAATCCACGTATTTCTGCAGGTAAGCCGGACGCGTCGGCGTCGGCTCGCTTCACCGACATCAGTGCAAAAGCCGGAATTTATGGGGCTGCTATGGGCTACGGCCTTGGCGTGTCGGTGGCCGATCTGAATAATGATGGCTGGGAAGACATGTACGTCTCGAACGATTTTCACGAGAACGATTATTACTACATCAACACTGGTAAAAAGCAGGCTGGTGGCCCCGCCTTTGTCGAACGTGCGCAACAGGCGTTTGCTCACGTGAGTCG
>JAKONH010000445.1 GCA_022702045.1 Spirosomataceae bacterium | reverse complement strand
AACAGATAGTCCTGATCGTTATACCGAATCAGCCGGTTGGGTAGCTGATCGATGGAAATTGGTGTGCTCATGACTCAAGCAGTTGCGCCCCCGTACCCGGCCTGTCGGCATACTGTATTCGGCCGTCGTTGAACGTAACACCCGTTGCCGGATCGTTCGTGATGAGTAATGCCCCGTCGAGATCGGCGTAATCGAGCAGGGGTAAGAGTTGCGCGATCGCCGAAATTCCAACGCTGGACTCGGTCATGCAGCCGACCATTACCTGCAGGTTCAGCGCCCGTGCCCGCTCGATCATGCGCCGGGCAGGCGTTAGCCCACCGCATTTGGTCAGCTTGATATTTACGCCGTGGAACAACCCCACGCAACGGTCGACATCGTTTTCGACAATACAGCTTTCATCGGCCATTATGGGCAGTTCACTTTGGGCAAACAAACGTTTAGCTCCGTCGCGGTCACTGGCAGGCAGGGGTTGTTCGATAAATTCGACACCCAGGCGGGCGAGTTCGGGCGCGAAAGCAAGGGTCTGTTCAACTGTCCAGCCGCAGTTGGCATCGACTCGGAAGCGGGCATCCGTGTGTTGCCGCAATGTCTCGATCGTTGCCAGGTCGGTGTCGGCCCGGCCCAGTTTAACCTTGTAGAGCGGCCAAGGCCATTCTACCAGCTTCGCCACCATGCGCTCGGGTGTATCGATCCCGATGGTGTAGTTTGTCAGGGGTGCCTGGGCGGGATCGAGTTGCCAGAGTTGGTAAAGCGGCTTCCTTTGTCGTTTGGCCCATAGATCCCATGCTGCCTGATCGAGTGCACAGGCGGCAAATGGCTGATCGGCGAGGTAGGGCTGTAGCTGTGTCCAGAAGGCAGCCGGGTCGGTCAGGTTATGGGCTTCGATAAGCGGCCGAATCGCTTCCAATGCCTGCATCATCGACTCAATCGTAACGCCGTAGTAACGGGTGGCCGTAGCCTCGCCCAGCCCGGTCGGGCCGCCGGGCTCATCGCTCAACGCGACGATCAGGGTTGGCTGTACGTCGCGGCTGTCGTGGGCTATGGTAAACGTATGGCGCAGCCGTAAATCGACTGGGTACAGGTGTAAATGCATACAAGTCCGTTCAGATCGGCAAGATACAGCCGACCAGGACTGACAGAACAGTTCGGACTGAATTTTCAGCCCTCATCCGGCCAGGTAATTGCATTCACAAAGGTTTGAATAATCACCCGATCAGTCCATCGGAGTCAGTCAGCGGGCTGCCGACTGCCCGAGACGGCAATATTATCAGCGCAAACGGGCTCCGGCCAGGCGGCTACATAGGTCAGAAACCGATCGACCGACACCTGATATTCCAGCCTGCCCGCCAGACTACGCGTCACAGTACCCGCCTTTTCCGGCTGCCACTGCCGGGTAACCGCATCGTAACTGAATAGCGGAATGGAATCGCCCGGTTGTATGGGTCGGCCCGTCTGTGCGTTAATCGTTGCCGGATTCAGATCCATATAACAAACCATTGGTTGTGAGCTACTATACGCCAGTTGGTAGGCCGACGAGTAGCTTTCCAGCGTCACCGCCCCCGCCATCGACAGTATGTGAATATCATCAGGATCGACTGTACCGTTATGCGCCGTAACGCGAGACAGCCTACCGCCCCCCGGCATCTTACTGGTAGTCGATTCGCGGGCGTTTGTGTACAACGTCGTTAATGTAATCGTACCGGCGACGGGCTTTCCGTCGCGATCCAGCAGCCGTGTACCGGGCTCCAGCAGCACGGATGCTTTATCCGTCGATTGCGAGGGCGAGGGAGTTAGCAGCGCCACCGGCCCGGACGTAGCGCCATCGGCACCGGTATTTTTATATGTGCGTCCGGCGGCCAGCGTCCGGGGCGGGCGGGCGGGGTCAATCCATCGTAGCGTATGTGTCAGGCGGTTTCGACTGGTTACGGTGATAGGATGCACGATGGTGAGGTACCCGTCGGCTTCGACGACAAGCGTAAACTGAATCGGTTGTTCTCTCGATGGCGCCAACGAAGGCAACACGGCCAGGCGCAATAACCCATCCGCGTTGACGCTGTAATTCGTTGTGTTCCGTGTCGTCACAATCTTACTGGCATCGGTGCCGGTCAAGGTTACCCGGCTATGTTGGGGCAACGGATTACCAGCCGGATCCTGGAGACGAATATCGATGATACCCGTCGCAATCGGTGCTTTCGGCCGCAGGTCAACGCCTGCCAGCGGATTCCGGCAGGCTATTATCAGCCCCAGTAGCGTCACTAGGCATATCAATGTATGGGATACGCGCATAAACATCATAAAAGCTACGGTCATTTGAACCAGCATGTGTTACGGCAACCATCAGGTAGCCAGCTGTTTACACTCAGTTGTTAACAGCTTATTATCGTCAACGTACAGGCCGGACTGGCCTATAGGCTTTGTATTTGCTACCAGCCTAACCTGGTGTTACAGTTGCTAAAGGCTACAGCTGATTATGTAAACCACACTATATTTACTTTTTGTTACCCAAATATAAATAATTTACACTTACATACATTCATTATAATTCATAATTACCTTTTGTGTGTACAATATATATACATAAGTATGTAAAATTGAGTTATTACGCTGTTATTGCGTTTCTTCTCCTGCTTGGCGCGTTTATCTGCACGAATAGTCTGATTCATAGATATCGGTACGTGATTAAGTATGGCACAAAAATTGGTCGTCTTTTATCTTCAATTATATACTTTTAATTAACATTTTTAATATTTAGTAAACTTAAAGCTCGTTATATTTGTCTGACTGACAACCGTAAACGCCTGTCAGACGGATAGATGAGTTGCAACCAACGCAACTATGGTACAAACGTCCGTTTCACCGATTGCTGCTTTATCTCTCTATATCGACTCGTTACCATCTATGAAACAGCTGATTACTCAACATTGCACTTTTCTAATACGAACTATCCTGTTTATCAGCGTAGCCTACCAGCTCACCAGCTGTGCGTCGACGAAAGAGCTGTCTTATTTCCAACACGGCCAGAACGCCAGCGACTTGGTATCGGCCACCTCGCGTTATACACCAACCATACAGCCAGGCGACATCCTTTCCATTCAGATCAGCAGTCTGAACCCAGAAGCCTCGACGTTCTTCAATCCTTACACGTCGTTTGCTGTAGCCGACCGTGCCAGCCAGCCTGTAGCCGCCAACTCGACCTCGCCCCTACAGCCCGTTAGCGGGTATATGGTCGATGCCGATGGTGCTGTTGAACTGCCCATGATCGGTAAACTGTCGGTGAAAGGTCTGACCGTAGCCCAAATTCGGGAGCGCGTGCGGGAACCCCTGCGTGAATACCTGAAAGAGCCAACCGTGAACGTGCGCAACCTGACCTTTCGTATTTCGGTCATGGGCGAAGTAGCTCGTCCGTCGCTCTTCACGGTTCCAAACGAGCAGTTGACCCTGTTAGAAGCCCTAAGCCTGGCTGGTGACGTAACCATTTTCGGTCGCCGGACCGACGTTCTGGTGATTCGGGAAGAGAATGGTCAACGCAAATTTGGCCACGTCGACCTGACCCGGCGAGATCTGTTCAGCTCACCTTATTATTACCTGCACCCGAACGACGTCGTCTATGTCGAACCCAGCAAGGTACGGGCTGCTACTGCCGACCGGACAATGCAGGTGGCCCCTATTGCCATCAGTGCACTATCATTCCTGGCCATCATCGCTACCCGTTTCTAGCCGAATACTCCCTGCATACTTTATCCAATAAAACGACTATGTCGACTCAGAACTCGTATTCTTATGCGCCGTATCAGCTCTACGAAGCGGAAAATAGTCCTAGCATGCGCTTGGTACTAATGCGCTACGTGCGGCAGTGGAAATGGTTTGTCTTATCGGTGCTGCTGGCTGGTATCGGTGCCTACGCTTATCTACAGTTTCAGACCCCCATCTACAGGACGCAGACCAGTCTGCTGATCAAAGACGACAAGAAAGGGCTCAGCGAAGAAAGCATCCTCAAGGAAATCGACATTCTCGCGCCCAAAAAGGTGATCGAGAACGAGATGGAGATCCTGAAGTCATACGCCCTGATGAACAAGGTTGTGGGTAAAATGGGACTCGATGTACAGTATTTCCATCCAACCAGCACCGGCAACCGGGAAATCTACGACAGCGCTCCGTTTCGGCTCATTGTCGAAAAAGCAGACCCCGTTATCTACGACACGAAACTGGAGATCGTCCCGGTTGGGGCAAGCCGGGTTCGGATCAACGACGAGCTGTACACCACGAACCAACCCCTGCAAACGCCCTACGGTCAGCTGCGCGTTCAGACCCGGAAGCCGTTACAGCCCACCAATGAAGCGATAGTGGTAAGGGTACTCCCCCGCGCTACGGCCGTCGACCGCTACCTCGACAATCTGACGGTGGAACCCAGCAGCAAAGCCTCGACTGTGTTGCAGATGACTCTACTCGATGCTGTACCGCGTAAGAGCGAAGCCATCCTCAACAACCTGATCAGTGAATATAACAAAGCGGCCGTCGTCGATAAGAATATCGTGGCGGCCAATACGCTGAACTTCATCGAAGAGCGGCTGCGCCTGATCGTGGGTGAACTGACAGCCGTTGAAAAAGGGGTTGAATCATTCAAATCGTCGGAAGGCATCACGGACCTTAGCTCGCAGGCACAACTCTTTCTGGAAACTGTAAAAGAAAATGACACGGAACTGAATCAGGCAACGATTCAGCTAAACACAATTAACGGTATCGAAGCGTATGTCGAAAGCAAGAGCAACAGTCGTGGAGCGGCACCGGCTACCCTTGGCCTGAGCGACCCGGTCCTGATTGGTCTGATCGGTAAGCTGAGCGAGTTGGAACTACAACGGGATCAACTAAGCCGGACGACAGCCTCCAATAACCCGATATTGCAAAGTCTGGAATCGCAGATCAAAGCAACCAAAACCAGCTTATCGGAAAACATCGCCGGTATTAAACAGGGAATCGTCACCGCACAGAATCGGCTTAAGCAAACAAACCGGCGTCTGGAAAGCCAGATTCGCACGATTCCGGGCAAGGAACGGGAACTGGTTAACATCACCCGGCAGCAGTCGATCAAAAACAACCTGTATACCTATCTGCTCGAAAAGCGCGAGGAAACAGCACTGTCCTATGCGTCGACAGTCGCCGATAGCCGCACCATCGATCCGCCCCGTACTGGTCGCAAGCCCGTGAAACCCGTCGACAGCACCATCTTTGTCCTGTTTGGCCTGGTAGGCCTGATGCTACCGATCGGTGTCATTGCCACCGGCGATGCGCTTAACGACCGTGTCAATCGCCGGGCCGACGTAGAATCCGTGTCGCAGGTACCCATCATCGGCGAGGTAGCCGCAACGCGAAACGTCGATCCGATGGTCATGGTGTCGGGTAAGCGGTCAGTTATTGCCGAGCAGATTCGGGCACTGCGCACCAACCTGCAATTCCTGCGCAGTCATCCCACCGACAGTCAGGTTGTTCTGTTCACGTCGAGTATCGGCGGAGAAGGTAAATCGTTCCTGTCGCTGAACCTGGGTGCTAGTCTCGCCCTCGTCGACCGGCCAACGGTGATTCTGGAAATGGACCTGCGTAAACCCAAGCTGCATTCGGTGTTGAAAATGGATAACACCATCGGGCTCAGCAATTACTTGATTCAGGAATCAACGCTGGACGATGTTATCAAGGAGATTCCGGGCTTCCCCAACTACCACATCATCACGAGTGGTCCCATCCCACCCAATCCGTCGGAGTTGCTGAGCAGCCCCATGCTCGAGCAGTTGATTACCGAATTGCGGTCGCGCTATGCCTACGTCATCATCGACTCGCCCCCTATTGGTCTGGTTACGGACGCGCAGTTGATAGCCCCCCATGTCGACGCGACTATGTTTATGGTCCGCCACGAGCATACGCCTAAAACGTACCTGAAGATGATCGATACGCTGTACCGGGAAAACCGATTCCAGCGCTTGAACCTGATTCTGAACGCCGTGGGTGAAGGCGCATCGTATCAATACGGGTATGGCTATGGAGGCTACTACGACGAAGCAGGCAAACCCGATAAACGTCCGACCCGGACCATTCGATGACGTCCGATTTCTTTTCGCCCTAGCTCCCCTACCGTATGATTAATGTAACGCTACCTTCCTTTACTGAGCATCCACTCAGACAACCTCCCATGCGGGTACCGCTGACAGGGCGGGCCGACTGGATCAAACGTGCCTTTGACATTGTCGTATCGCTGCTGCTGTTGCTCGCTATTTTAAGCTGGTTACTACCGCTGATCAGTCTGCTGGTCAGGCTTTCGTCGCCGGGTCCGGCTCTGTTTATGCAACTCCGAATGGGCCGGGGCGGCATTCCGTTTCGGTGTTTGAAATTCCGCACGATGACCTATTCGAAAGATGCGGAATTCCGGCAGGCCGTCCGTAACGACCCACGAGTCACGAAGCTGGGGGCGTTTCTGCGCCGAACCAGTCTCGATGAATTACCGCAAATCATCAACGTGCTGCTCGGACAGATGAGCCTGGTAGGGCCACGCCCGCATCCGCTCCGGCTCGACGCGCAACACTGGCACGCAATGCCGGGATACGTCGACCGCTACGCTGTCCGGCCCGGCATCACGGGGCTGGCGCAGGCGCGGGGGTGTCGGGGCGAAACAGCGCACCCGATTCAGATGGAGCACCGTATCCGGTACGATCTGCTGTACATCCGCAAACAGTCAATCGGACTTGACCTGCAAATCTGTCTCTGGACCTTTCTCAACATAGTTCAGGGCGACGACAAAGCCTGGTAGTCTCAACGCTGAACACATATGAAGCTGACCTACAAAAATTCGCTAAGTGGTATTGGGCAGCTGGTACTGACGGGCGTACTGACATTCATCAGCATACCGGTATTCATTCGGGTGCTGGGCGAAGAAGCCTACGGTGCTTTCTCCATCGTAACGCTGGCTGGCAATCTAAACATATTCGTCAACCTTGGTCTGAACGCGGCCCTGCTGAAGTTTCTCTGCGTGCAGGGCCGCTCGAAAGAATCCGACTACGACATTGCCGCTACGCTACTGTTGCTGCTGATCATCATCGTGCCGTTCAGCTTACTGGCAATCACGTTTCAGCAACCTATTCTTCAACGTTTTCTGGGGTTGTCCGATCACTTATATGATCAGGTCAAAATCCTGTACCGCTGCGTAGTGGTTGCCAATCTGCTGCTGCTGATCGGGCAGACATTCACGACACTGCTGGATTCGCAGCAACGTATCTACCTGACGAATATGTATCAGTTCATCTATAGTCTGCTGTACTGGGGAGGTATGATTAGCGTCGTTAGTTTAGGATACGGCATGCCGGGTATTGGCTGGGCCGTGATTGGAGCCGCCAGCGTCTGGCTGGTCCTGGTCGTTACAGCCGCCCTGAAGTTGTGGGGCAGGCCTGACCTGACAGGCTTTCTGGCGGAGTTACCCAGAGTTGCCCGCAAGCAACTAGCGTTTGGCGCGAGTGTATATGGTGCGGGGCTGCTAACCATGCTGTTCGAACCGATGACGAAGCTACTGGTGTCGCGGCTGATCGGCGTTACTGAAGTAGGGTATCTGGAGATAGCGCACAAAATCCGCTCACAACTCTGGGCAATCATGCAGAAAGTGACGTACCCACTGTACCCGCAAATTGCGCAGCAGACTGACATCGGCGTCATTCACCGGATGATGACCACGTTCCAGAGCCGGATGCTGACGCTAATCGTACCGTTTCTGCTGTTCTTTTTCCTAGCACTACCTACCGCGCTCTCGCTATGGTTACCGAATGCTAACGCCACCACGACACTGGCAACACTCAGTATCTCTTCAGCTTACATGCTTGGCACGCTTTCCATTCCGCCTTACTATTTCTTGATGAGCCACCAGCACGGCAAGAAAACTGTGCTGGTTCAGGCGGTCAACGTAACTGTCAACGGACTGGTTATTTTACTCTCATATCAATGGATGGGTTTCAACGGTGTTATACTGGCTAATTCAGTGGCCATACTCAGTTCACTCGCTGTATGCCTTTATTACCAGCAACGCTACATTGGCCCATTGCAGTTTGGCCTTCGCAATCAATGGTTTACGTGGTTTATCCTGGCAGTATTGACCCTTTGTCTCACGCTTGTCGAGCAGCAGTTTACCAATGCGTTCGTTCGCATCGGTTTCATTGGTCTGATAGCCGCGATTACGTACGCAATCCTGCTACGCCATGATATCGTTCGCTTTTCATCACGTCTGAATCAGCAGGCTTGAGCCACTTATTACACTATACCACGTATGATACGCCATTGGCTAAATATCCTGCGGCAACAGGCGTCACACCTGCAGTCAGCACTTATGCATCTGAAGATACGGTTGAAATACCCGCATGTGCAGGTGGGCAAAAACGTGCGTTTTTACGGCCCGATTGAGCTAAATATTCACAAAACGGCTACCGTCCGCATCGGAGACAACTGTACGTTTCGCTCCGCGACGAAACATAATTTTGTGGGCATCAACCGGCCGGTCTCCCTTTACGCCGGCGCTGGTGCGACGCTACTTATCGGTACTGATTATGGCCTGTCAGGTACGGCCATCGTAGCCACCGAGGAAGTCATCATCGAGCCTTATGTATTGCTGGGGGGGAACACCAGTGTGTGGGATACTGATTTTCATCCGCTCGATTATCAACAACGGCGCGTTACGATTGCTGGCACAAAAACTGCCCCTATCCTAATTAAATCAGACGCATTTATCGGCGCTAACGCATTGATTATGAAAGGTGTCACTATTGGCGAACGAACGATCGTTGGTGCTGGTGCCGTAGTTACCCGATCACTGCCAGCCGACGAGATATGGGGCGGCAATCCGGCCCGACTTATTCGTTCTGCCGCCATTTTGCAGACCCACCTCCAGTTTGCGCATACTGTAGCCCGGCAGGGCCGCTAACTCGTCCGTATCTATTTATCACACTACGAAAGCAAGGATATATGCTTGGTGCTCTATTGACACTGGTAGCCATTTGTCTGTTCATGACCAACCGCTACTATAGCTCGCTGCTCATTTTCCTGGGTTTACTGACGCAGGGCTTTTTAGTCGTTCCGGCGGGAGTGCTGCTAGCAGGCCTGCCGATCGACAAAACAGCGGACTTTAGTCTGGTCTATGTTCTGTCGATCGGCCTACTGCGGTTCAGTACCCTGCGCCGGGCCTTCCAGCATGAGCCACCGCTACGCTGGATACTGGCATTCATTTTATTTATGCTTGCCGATGCACTCTACAGTCGCTTTGTACTGGGTTACGACCTGCCCGGTGTACTTCGGGTTTTTCGACATAATCTGTTCTACCTCAGCTTCAGTATCTTTCTGATGGTGCCTGCTCGTGATCTACTGCGTGTGTGGCATACCGTAGCCAGGATCACGCTGGTTCAGTGCATCCTGTATCTGTTACAAATTCCAACAGGTATGGTTCTCCTTGGTGACCCGTCCAGTACGACAATCAATAACATGGAAGCAATCGGGTGGATACGTTACTATAACCTACCTACCTTCCTGATTCCCATTCTGTTTTATTACTTGTTCGTGCATCATCACCGTAGTCAGACAGTTAGGTGGACCATTGTTGGCCTTCTACTCATAACCGTTATTGCTCCTATGCACCGGTCTTATATACTAGTTGTCGTAGCCGTCGCCAGTGTGTATATCCTATTGCAGCAGACGACAAGCAAACGGTTTATTTACGTGGCACTACTGGTCATTGTGGGAAATGGGGCTGTGATGATGGATTCGGTACAATCCCGAATAAACGATGGGTTGGTCGATATGAACAAAGCACTGGCCCCCGGTAGCAACCTCGCTAAATCTGGCTACGACCAAAACGATACGTTTAGCTACCGAATGGTCCACCTCGCCGAGCGCTTTTCCTATGTGGTGCAAACGCCAGCCCGGTTATTGTTTGGCGTAGGTTTATTATCCGAAGATACCAAACAGGCCAGTAAACTATCGTTTCAGGCTGGGCTGTTTAACCAGCGAACGGGACAGATCAGCCAGGTCGACACCGGGGATATTGCCTGGTCGCTGCTTATTCTGTACATGGGCGTTGTTGGCGTCACCTTTTTTGTAGTGTTACATCTCAGGCTGTTTCGCTATTTTCTTCAGCAACGAATTAGCTCCATGAGCGTCGCCGGTTCGCTCACGCTGGCCACTGTATTTCTATTGTCATTTACGGGCACAGAAATCCTGCAAAACTCCTTCCGAGTCAGCCTGATGCTTTTATTAGGCATTGTCGTCAAAGAGGTTCGCTCATTGGCGTCCACGCCTGCTCCCAACCGATCTCCATACACAGTTTCGCTCGCAATACATCATACCTCTATGCCAGCCAACCGAGTGCCGTATCATTGACTTGACCTGATACTACAGGCGTATCGACGATTACCCCAGTAAACGAGTAACGTAATAACTCGTCATGAACGAACCACGCATGAACGCTTATCTCCCTAAAGTATCGATCATAACCCCTTCTTTCAATCAGGGTAATTTTATCAGGGCAACGATTGAATCGGTTCTGGCGCAGACATACGCCAATATCGAATATATTCTCATTGACGGTGGCTCAACGGACGATACTATGGCAGTCGTTGGTGAGTACCACGACAGAATCGACGTGATCGTACACGAGCGCGATCATGGGCAATCCGATGCGATCAACAAAGGATTTCGGCTGGCCACGGGCGACCTGGTCGGTTGGATCAACTCTGACGATTTGCTGTATCCCGACTGTGTCGAACGCATCGTAGCGCTGTACCGGACGCATGCTGACGGGGCCATTTTTTATGGAGCCTACAGCGACTGGATCGACCGTGACGGTCAGCTAACCGGTTTTCGACACCTGCCCATTCCCAACCGGGCTTACTTGCTCAATCAGCGTGCTGACTTTGTACAGCAGGGTTCTTTCTACGCAACGCGGTACGTGCGCGCCGTGGGTTATCTGGACGAAACCATTCATTACTGCATGGACCTCGATTTATGGCTAAAGCTGCTGACAAAAGGGCCTATCTATTGCGACAATGGCCCGGCAATGGCTGCATTCCGGCGATGGGAGGCTACCAAAACCAGCACGGGGGGAGGACGCTTTCTGCGTGATATCCGACAAACACTTCGACGGCACGGTGCCTCATCGTTCGCACCGACGGTCATCAACACGCAGTACGGCGCGCTCCGCGAGTCGCTCCGGCAGACGCCTTTCTTTCGCATCCTCAAAGGGTTACGCCCACTAGTCAATAAAAGCCATGCGTATCGTCCACTGTCTGTTTACACTCCGTACGGGCGGAGCACAGATTCTGACGCTGAATCTGCTTAACGAACTGGCGTCCGATCACGACGTTTCGCTAATTGTGGTCAACGACGCGCACATGGCATCGATGCTTGTGGGGCTCGATCAGCGGGTCAGCGTGCATTTTCTCAATCGTCAGGAAGGCAGCCGGAATCCCATACCGATCATACGCCTTAACTGGCTACTGTATCAGCTCCGGCCGGACATCATCCACTGCCACGAGCGAAAAATGATACAGTTACTGAAAGCCAATCGCGCCAAAACCGTATACACCGTACACGACGTTCATATTCCGACCGATACGTTCGCCAGTTACGACGCGCTGGCCGCCATCTCCGAGGCTGTAGCCGCCGACGTGCAGCAACGTATCAACTTACCCGTTCGACTGATTCACAACGGTGTTCCGATTCATCGCTTTACCCGCCGGACACAGTATGAACTAGCCACGCACGAGCCAATACGGCTTATTCAGCTTGGCCGGCTGATGCACGAAAAAAAAGGACAGCATATCTTGCTGGAAGCCCTCGCTTTACTGGTTCATCAGCATGGCGAAACCCGACTGCAACTCGATTTTATTGGCGAAGGGCCTTCGCTGAACTACCTGAACGAACGAGTACGGGCCTTACGAATCGACAACTATGTACGCTTTCTGGGGCACCGCGACTGGACATGGCTCCAAGGTAACCTGTCGACATATCATTTAGTGGTTCAGCCGTCGCTATATGAAGGGTTTGGCCTGACTGTTGTTGAAGGACTGGCAGCGGGATTGCCTATACTGGCATCCGACGCGGGAGGACCGGCCGAAATCATACAGTCATTGTCAGGCGGGATGTTGTTTGCAACAGGAGATGCCGGCGCCTGTGCGGATGCACTGATTCAGTTGATCCAGGCCTACCGAACACAAACGCTTACCCGCCTGGTTGGCGACCTGGTGCTACCAGCCAACGGTCGGTATTCCATCCGGGCAATGGCAGATCACTACCTCGACCTGTACCAACAGCTACAGATAACCGATATACCGGCTGCCCGAAAACCGCTTGATTCGACTACTTATTCGTCTGCCGCATGAATGTTGTTCCGTTTGTTTTTCAGGATTGGTCAGCCAACACCCGCAACTCGAAGGGGCGACTCCTGGGCGTATTGTTTCGCCTGGCTAACTACGGTCTTGGCAACCCCATACTTCGTCTGCTATCGCTGCCTTATCGGATTCTTTACCGGTTGCTGGTCGAATGGACACTGGGCGTCGAACTACCCTACAACACCGTCGTCGGGCCGGGTTTGCGTATCTACCACGGGCAGGCGCTGGTCGTGCACAAAAACGTTCAGATCGGCCGAAATTGTGTGCTGAGACAGTCGACAACGATTGGCAACGCAGGCACAGGCAGTAGCTGTCCGGTCATCGGCAATAACGTAAACATTGGCGCCAATGTCTGCATCATCGGGGCGGTTCATATCGGCGATAACGTTGTAATCGGGGCGGGGAGTGTCGTTACCAAATCGATTCCGACGGGCTGTACCGTTGTGGGCAACCCCGCCCGGATTCTGCGCCGTCATCCCGCCCCCGCCAATCTTGCCCCTTCGCTTAGTACCGTGCTTTAGTGACTCTCATTGCAATGCTCAAGCCCCAATCTGCTCCCCTCGTATCTGCTTCTCCTCACTGGCTGATTCCGCTCGACACGGCCGAGCGCGTACTGACGGTCGGGCCTGACCACATCAATTACCGGGGTGGTGTTGGTAGTGTAATGAATGTATACGCCCGGCATTTCGCTACATTTAAATACGTTACAACGCACCGGGTTATGGGCAAGGGAAAACTTATTTCCTTTTTCCTGCGGCAGTACCTGCGCTTTGTTAAGACGCTACTCAACGACCCGGCTATTGCCATTGTCCACATTCAGGCGTCGACGCATGGTAGTTTTTACCGCAAACTGCTGCTCTTCCTCACGGCTCGTTATGTCTTCCGAAAACGGGTAATTTATCACATGCACGGTTCCCGGTTCGTGGAATTTTACGAACAAAGCGACCCCGTAAGCAAACGGCTGATTCGGTTTCTGATCGAAAAATCAGACATCGTGATTGTCCTGTCGACGTACTGGCGCGACTACTTCAATCGGCACTTTCGCGTTCGGCGGCTGGAGATCCTGAACAATATCATTCACCAACGAGACAAATCAACTGGTTTCCCAATTCGACCGGCGGGTAAATTACCCGTCAGGTTACTTTTTCTGGGCGCCATCGGACAACGCAAGGGTATCTTCGATCTGCTTGACGGCATTCGGCAATACCGCGATTCATTTGATGGGCGACTAGTACTGTATGTAGGTGGTAACGGAGAAACGACTCGCCTGCAAAATTACATCGCCCAGCACCGGCTGGAGTCGATCGTTAAGTTTGAGGGCTGGGTGTCGGGTATTCGCAAACATGAGTTGCTCAGCACGTGCGATGTGTTTATTCTGCCTTCTTACAACGAAGGGCTGCCCCTGTCAATCCTGGAAGCTATGAATTATCATCTGCCGATCATTGCTACGCCCGTTGGCGGTACAGCCGAAGTTGTTCATGATGAGGTCAACGGTTTTTTGGTCAATCCCGGCGATCAGAAGGCTATGTGCCAGCGTCTGATGCGCTTCATCGATAATCCGGACCTGATTACACGGATGGGCATCGAATCGGGCCGACTTATCGGTAACTACCAGCCAGCAGCCGTACTACCCCAGCTCCATCGCTTCTACACCGATTTGCTTGCTGCCAGCTAAAGCGATTCCCGGTTTACAGGCCGGGCGGGCGAAAACTTACTGCTGGCCGTTCGTTACAAAGTCTCCATGATATGCATCCACAAAAAAACTACCTGCCCGTACTCGATGGCCTGCGTGGCCTGGCCATTCTGGTCGTAGTCATCAGCCATTACGGCCTGGGCCATCTGATTCCAGGCGGCTTCGGCGTAACCCTGTTTTTCTTTATCAGTGGCTTTCTCATCACCCGGCTGCTCATTGCCGAGCAGCAAAAGACAGGTCGTATCAACCTCCCCGATTTTTTTCTTCGACGGTTGTTTCGACTCTATCCGGCCTTGTTGGTTATGGTAGCGCTGGCAATCGTTTTTTCGCTGGCTTCTGGCTGTGGTTTGCTAGTCGACGATGTACTATCGACGATTTTCTACTACCGCAATTACTACATGCTCTACGGCGATAGCACCGGCAGTTTCCTATGCCGGCAGGTGTTCAACATTACCTGGTCGCTGGCAATCGAAGAACATTTCTACCTGCTCTTCCCGCTGATGTTCATTGCTGGACGACGTAGACTTGGCGCATTGGCGGGTGTGATGATCGCCATTATTATCGCAGTCGCCTTCTGGCGCGTGTACCTCATCGAGGTCAACGGATTAACCGAGTTTACTGCAGCACGTATCTATACGCTGACCGACAGCCGGATCGACGCCATCATGTTTGGCTGTCTGGTCAGCGTACTGATTCATCTGGATAAAGCCGGCCGCTGGTTACGTCGTAGCACCCACCTGACGGTAGTTGTCGGCGCACTGGGTTTATTGCTCTTCACCTTCTTGTATCGCGATAGTTTCTTTCGGGAGAGCTGGCGGTACAGCCTGCAAGGTGTTGCCCTGAGTATACTGATTACGGCCCTCGTTTACAACCAATCGTACAGTTGGCTCACGCAACGTCTTAGCGCCCCATGGCTCATTTTTGTGGGTAAGCTCAGTTACTCGATTTACTTGTTTCACTGGCTTGGTATGAGCGTCGCCAATCGGCTGATTGGCGAGGACCGGTTGTCGCTCCCGTGGCTGGCAGTTGCGATACCGATTGGCTTAACACTGAGCCTGCTAAGTTACCAGTATGTCGAAAAGCCTACAGCTCGCCTGCGTCGTCGATTCGGCTCTACGGTTGAAACGACAGATATCGCTCTAAGCCAGCCTACTATACCAGCTCCCCGGCAGTCGTTCGGTCATTGACGATGGGATAAGCACGAACTACAAGCTAATAAACGCATACAGTACAGACTGAACAAGCCTTGAGCTACCCCAACAACGGGGATTGGTTCAGGGTTCAGGGCTTGTCCATTATTGTCGTGCGGCCTCTACCTAGCCAAAAGACAGTCCAGATAAGGAAATACCTTGTCAGCAAAATAGCAACAGAAGTCGCCCCGACGTAACAAGCGGTGCTAGTGAGAACTAGCACCGCTTACTGTTATTACCGCCACCGTTGCCAGCAGACGAGTTCTTCGTACTGATTAAAGCCGAGTGCATTATAGCTGATTTCTCCAACGCTACTGGTTTAAATACCATCAGCTAACCGGCGTAAATAACGAGTTTACCAATTTTCAAAAATCCGTCAATTCCTACCAGAAACCGGGCGCTAACTGTCATCCGTCGAATTAGCGCCCACCACCCCTCCCCCAGATGCCAACTTTGGTCAAGCAAACGCAAAAACGACCAAAAAAATGCAACTCACCAACCGCTCCGCTGCTACCGTCATCAACGCTACCAGCAACGTCCTGAAGACCGGTATGATTGCCCTCTTTGCTAGTCTGATGCTTGCCAGCTGCGCTAAAGTCGATACCATCGCCCCCGCAGCAACCACCACCCAAGAACACTCTTCGGCCCGCGAGGACGCCAGCCTGCTCAACAACGATAGCTTCGACAACACCAAGCTGGCTTCCTTCTGGGGCACCGAACTGCGTACCGCTACGGCCGCTACCCTCTCGACCGAACAGCAGCGCGTGGGCACCAAAGCCATGCGCTTCGCCTGGACGCCCGCTCAGAACGACGGCACCAACCCCAGCCTGCACGCGGAGATTCTGACCAAGCCCCTGACCAACGGCGAAACCGAGCGCTGGTACGGCTACAGCACCTACCTGCCTTCGGCTTCGATGGCCAACGACACCGAGCCCGTCATCATCAGCCAGTGGCACGGCGTGCCCAACGACGGCGTGAGCCACACGGTGCCGCCCATGGCCATCTCACTCGATGCGGGCAATAAACTGACGTTAACCTACCGGGCTTCAAGTGCGCCCATTGTCAAAGCCATGCAACATCCTACCAGCCAGACGATCATCGATCTGGGCCCGGCAGGCTACGACAAATGGGTTGATTACGTGGTACACGTCAAGTGGGACGCAACGGGCAAAACGGGTGTGTTGCAGGTATGGCAGGACGGCGTCTTGAAAGTAAACGAGCAGCACATCTCGATTGGCTACCCGGAGCTGCAGCAGCCGTACTGGAA